>DBFJSK010000454.1:0-10661 GCA_048403675.1 Tannerellaceae bacterium
CTTCCCATTTGCCGCTGTAGCGACGGGCTTTCCAATCGTCGGAACCTTCCCGGAAAGAAAAAAGTTTTTCCCCGTTCAGCCAGTGTTCCACATAGCCGTCTTTATACAGTACCATCGACGAGTTCCACTCGCCCGGCGGGTTCACCCGTTTGGAGGCGGCCACGTGCATGGCATAGTTGCATCCCGTCTTCTGCCAGTCTTCCAAGCCCGGCCGACCGGTTTCGCTTACCCAAGGGTAGTTGTCGTCGTCGATGAGTTGGTATTCCGGGCCGGTTTCGAACGGCGCTTTGTATTGGGGGTCTTCCACTACGTGATACAGAAAGCCGGAGTTGCCCCCGGGGCCGATTTTCCAATCCCATTTGATTTGGAAGTTGTGGTAGGAGGCTACCGTAACGATGTCGGTGCTTACCTTGATGGTGGTGTCGGCAATCACGTCGCCGCCGTTGCCGTAGCCTACGATTACGCCGTCTTCCACCTGCCATCCCTTCACTTCACCGCCGTTGAATAGCTTCCAACCTGTAAAATCCTTACCGTTGAATAACAAGCTGTAGCCGGCTTCTTTTTCGGCTTCGGTAAGCTGGTTGTCTTTTACATCCCACGCCGAAGCGGCGCCACCGCCGCGACCTGCTGAGGCTACGGCGCATAGGCCGTAAAAGGTTGCCAACAAAATAGATGCGATCTTTTTCATGGAGCTGAATAGTTAGATTGTTTGTTTCTTTCGAAGTCGGGCGCCGGGGGAGAGCGTCCTTTCTTCACCTACAAAAATACAGTACTTAAAGTAGTTGGGTAATAGCGGATCTCGCTAAAAAAAATGGATTATCTTTGTCTCGTTCTCAGACCTTTTAAATCTACCTTCGTATGGCGAAAATTAAGCATGGTTTTTCCGGGCAGCGTTTAATCGTGTATCCCTTTTATATTATGGAGCAAGCGCTCCACAATCCGTTGGTTTCCGATCTGGTGGTTCATTCGATGGGCTATTTTCCCCGGGCGGAGGATCATTATATCGACCGGGTGTCGGGCTGCGGCGAGTATCTGTTGATTTATTGTACCAAGGGGGAAGGGTGGTTCGTGTTGGATGGCCGGCGGCAGATCGTGCCGGAGAATCATTTTTTTATTCTGCCGGCCGAGAAGCCGCATCAGTACGGGTCGAGCGGACACGATCCGTGGTTTATCTATTGGGCGCATTTCAAGGGCAAGAAGGCGAAGTATATCAGCGACCAGCTACAGGGAGTGATGCCCATCGAGAGGGAGGTGCATTCGCGTATCGGCGACCGGATCGCGCTTTTCGACGAGCTGCTGAACGTGCTGGAAAGCGGAACCGACGAGGCGACGGTGAATTATGTGAATCTGAGTTTTAATTACCTGATGGCTTCTTTTTTGTATGTGAAGACGTATCGTGAGGCGAAGTTTTCCGAGAGTAAGGCGCAGAATACGTTTTTTATCAGTCTGGCTACGCATTTTATGACGGAGAATCTGGAAAATAAACTCACGTTGAAGGAACTGGCTTCGCATTTCGGGTATTCGCAGTCGTATATGTATCGTTTGTTTTATAAGGAGACGCATTATGCGCCGATGAATTATTTCCTGCATATGAAGATCGAGCGGGCTTGCCAGCTTTTGCTGCATACCCATCTGAAGGTGAACCAGGTGGCGCTGAAACTGGGGTTCGACGATCCGTATTATTTCAGCCGTATTTTCAAGAAGATCGTGGGCACGTCGCCCAAGGAGTACCGGCAGACGACGCCGAGGTAGAGTGGGGGGGCGCGCGTTTTACCCCCCGATCCGGATCTCCAATCCTTTTTTCTCTCCCCTTTCTTTGAAAGGCAGCAAATCGGCCGCCGAAAGCAGGTGGGGCTGCTCCGGGTAAGGATAGGCCAGGCCCAGTTGCGCATACTTGTCCATGCCCAGCGTATGATAAGGCAGCAAATGCAAACGCCGGATAGACAACTCGGCGGCCAGGGAGAAAAGGGCTTCCAGCGCAGGCGCATCGAAATTGAACCCCGGAATCACGGGCACCCGGATCACCACCTTCTCCGGATTGCGCCCCGCCAGGTAACGCAGCCCTCCGACAACCGTATCCCTGTCCGCCCCCGTCACCTTACGCAGCTTGGCCGGATCGGCATGTTTGAGGTCGAATAAAAAAAGATCGATCAGCGGATAGGCCGCTTCCAACCGGCTCCGGGGCACTTGGCCGCAGGTTTCCACCGCCGTATGCAAACCGTTTTGTTTGCATCGACGCAGCAAGTCCGCCAGTTCTTCGAATTGTTGGAAAGCTTCTCCCCCGGAGAAGGTCACCCCGCCGCCGGAATCCTGGTAATAGGCCTTGTCGCGCAGCAGGATGTCGAGGATACGGGCCGTAGAAACCCGCTCGCCGGCAAAGCGGATGGCCCCGCGGGGGCAGACCGCCTCGCAGGTGCGGCAGCTCGTGCAGGCGGCGCGGTTGAATACCGGATAGGTTTTTTCCAGCCTGATGGTGCACGCCGGGCAAGCCGCTTCGCACCGGCCGCAGCCCGTACACTTGGCGCGGTTGTGCAGCAGGTGCGCCCCCTGGCGCTGCGATTCGGGGTTGGCGCACCAGGGGCAGTGCAGGGGGCAACCCTGAAAGAAGACGACCGACCGGATGCCGGGGCCGTCGTGTAGGGCAAACCGTTCGATCTCCAGGATCGATACGCTGATTTCTTCCTTACTTGTCATACAATACCCGGCTTACAAGTTCTTGTTGAATATGCGGCGACAGATCGACGAAGACGGCCGAGAAACCGCTCACGCGTACAATCAGATTCGGATATTTTTCCGGATGCTCCATTGCGTCTTCCAATACGCCTTTGTCTACCACCGTCACCATCAGATGGCAACCCCCCTGGGCGAAATAGGTGCGAAACAAGCTTTTGATCAGCTCGCGGTGTTGGTTGAACAGGGCGGGGGAGAACTTGATGTTCTGTACCGAACCGCCGTGGTAACGGGCGTCGAACTTTCTCAGGGAGTTCAGCATGGCCGTCGGGCCGCTCGTATTGGCGCCCCCCTGCGGGTTGTTGGCCGGGTTCATGTACATCCCGGCCAGCCGGCCGTCGGGCGAGGCGGCGGTGCGGTTGCCCCATTCCGTATTGAGTTGGTTGTTGCTGATGACAATCAGGAAATACTGCATCCCGGCTTCTATGCCGCGCCGGCGTACGCCCCGGGCTACATATTCGTACAGGTCGTTGGCCATGCCGTCGGCCGTATCCAGGTCGTTGCCGTATTTGTCGGCCCTCAGGCAATCTTTGCGCAGGGTGTCGTAGCCGGCGAAATTGGCCCGGAGGGCTTCGCCGATTTGAGGGAGCGTATACTTTTTCCGCTCGAATACCAGGTCGCGGATGGCCCAGAGGGAGTCGGAGGTGTTGATGTTGCCGTACGTCTCGTGGGTGCCGCCCAGGTAGCGTACGCCGCCGTCGAGCAGGGCTTTGCCGCGCGCCAGGCAGTCGTCGGTGAGCAGGCTGGTGAAGATGAAGCCTACTTCCCGGTTCATCACTTCGTAGGAGTGGCATTGCGCCTTCACGCTGAGGTCGAGGTAGTAATCGAGCAGTTGTTTGTAGCCGTCGTAAAAGGCTTCGAAGCTGGGGTAGGCCCAGAGCGGGCGGATGGCCACAGGCCCCGACTTGCGTTTGCCGTCCATCGGGTCGATGCCTTCGTTCATATAGAGGGTGAGCAGTTTCAGGAGGTTGATGCAGGTATTGGGCGTGCCTGTGCTTTGGCCTTGGATGACAAATTCGGTGCATCCGAAGGGTACGTATTGCTGTGCTGTTTTTTCATCCACGCGCATGCCGTACATCACAGCGGGGATATTCACGTCGTCGTTGTAAAGGGTGGGGTAGGTGGCGCCGGCGCCGAGGGCGTCGAGGGCTTCGTTCCAGACGGCGTCCGGGGTGTGGCGGTCGAAGCGCAGGGTGAACTGGGGTTCGACGTAGCGGCAGTCTTTGGCTACCTTCATCGCCAGATGCAGGAAGAGGTCGGCTTCGGCGGGGTGCTTGCGGCCGCGGCCGCCTACGATGATGCGGCCGTTTACAGTAGTGCGCCGGTTTTCAATCAGCCGCCACAGGGAGCGTACGTAGCGGTAGGCTTCGGCTTGGGTGAGCCGCCCGGCGGCCAGGTCGGCGGCCAGGTAGGGGCCGAGGTAGTCGTCGAGGCGGCCGTAGTTGATGACGCCTGCCAAAAGGGCGTACAGCCACAGCAGTTGCAGGGCTTCGGGGAAGGTGGCGGGGGCATGCGCGCGGATGCGGCCGAGGCCTTCGCAGATTCGTTTCAGCTCGGCGCTTCGCCGGGCGTCGGCCGCAACCATTTGGGTGAGGGCGTCTTGTTGCAGGTGGGCGGCGCAGGTGGCGAACAGGTCGAGGCATTCCAGGCCGGCTTGGTAGAAGGGGTTCGCGGGGTCGGCCTGTAGGTAGGCTTGCAAATCGGCGCGAAGGCCGCCGATGCCTTTTTCCAGCAGTTTGGGGTAGTCCAGCATCATGCCGGAGAGGCGGGCGGTGGCAATCAGGGGGTATTCGCAGTCGATGAACATGCCCACGGTGTCGTCCGTCAGTTGTTCGCGGTTGAAGCGGGTTTTCAGGTCGTGGTCGAGCCAGTAGGCATAGAGGGCGTCGATGCGCCGGCGGTCGGTTTCGAAGAGGAGCTGTTTGCGCAAGGCGCTGAGTTTCTTGAATACGCAGTAGTGGCCTACGCCACCCAGGGAGGTGACGCATCCGAAGCCGATCGGCAGGAAGTCGATGCGGCCGGCAATCAGGTCGGTGTTCTCGATGCGGCGCAGCAGGGCGGGGTAGAGTACTTTCAGGCATTCCGCTTCGCGCAGTTCTTTGGGCAGGCCGGCCGAGCGCCGGTGTACCTCGGTATAGCGTTCCATGATTTCGAGCTGCGCCGGCAGGGATTTCTCGACGGGTATTTTCCGGCTGATCTCTACGTTTTGAGCGCCTTCTACATTAAATTTTGCCATGTGTCTGAGTTTTTCGGAAAGTCAATGTTTACTTCGTTCCGCCTCGCGCCAGTTGTTTTGATAGCCGCTCAGCAAGTCGGTGAATCGTTTCGTAATCAGGTGCGGACGGGTAATGGCACTGCCTACTACCGCTGCGTGTGCTCCGAGGTAGAGGCATTTCAGGGCGTCTTCGGGCGTATATAAATGTCCTTCCATCACCACGCAGGCTTTTGCGCTGAAATCGCGGCACATCCGGGCGAACTGCCGCCAGTCGGGTTGCTCGATGTGCTTGGTCTCGGCCGTGTAGCCGTATAAGGTGGGGCCTACCATCTCCGCTCCCAGGGCTACCGCCCGCGCCGCTTCTGCGTAGGTGGATACATCGGCGAAAATAATTGCCTGCGGCAGCGCTTTTTTTACGATCGGCAGCAGCTCGTAGGCCGGCCGCCCCTCGTGCGTAAGCTGGTCGGTACAATCCAGCGCGATGATCTCGGCCCCGGCCTCCCATACCGCCCGGGCCGCCTCCAGGGTAGGGGTGATAAACACGTCTGTATCTGCATGCCATTGTTTCCAAAGCCCGATCAGCGGCAGATTCACCTCCCGCTTGATGGCGCGTATCTGCTCCGGCTCGTTCGCCCGGATGCCCGCGGCCCCTCCCCATAGCGCGGCTCTGGCCATTTTTACCACAAAATCTACTCCATACACCGGGTCGTCCGGCTGTACCTGGCACGACACGATCAGTCCTCCCTTTAAGGAGGCCAAAATTGCTTGCTTGTCTAGTTTCATCTCTCCGTAATTTAACGAGTTTGTTTTAAAAATACCTTTCCCGAACACTTTCATCGCTTTCTTTTTCACCCCGGCCTCGCCTTTTGCGGACAGGAAAAGGGTATGAAGAAATTTGTTTTTCGATTTTTTTCACCCCATCCCGGCTTTCTCTAAAAGCGCCGCTCCCAGCACGCCCGCGTCATTGCCCAACTGCGCGCGCACTACCGGGGGCACGCCGATCTGGTCGGCCGCAAACGTACAAGCGGCCAACTCCCTGCGCAAAGGTTCCAACAGCAATTCGCCGGCTCCGGCTAGTCCGCCGCCCAAAATAATCACCTGCGGCCGGAAAATAACCACAAACGTCGATAACCCCGCCGCCAGCCTTCCGGTAAACTGCTGTAGGATTTCGAGCGCCACCTCATCTTTTCGCCGGGCCGCTTCAAACAACATACGTGCCTCGATCCGTTCCTCATCGTCCTCGCATAAGGTGCGCAGCCATGTCTGGCGCGGCTCGCTCATCCGCTGTTTCATAATCCGAACCAAAGCCGTGGCCGAACAGTAGGCTTCCAAACAGCCTTTCTGCCCGCAGGTGCACAGCGCCCCGTCATATACCAATTTGGTGTGTCCCAATTCGGCGCCCATCGTATCATATCCGGAAAAGATTTTCTTATTCAGGATAATGCCGCCGCCCACGCCGGTGCCCAGCGTAAGCATAAGCGCATCCGAATAATCTGCCGCGGCTCCTGCCAGCACTTCGCCGTAGGCCGCGCAGTTTGCATCGTTCGCTATATAAATGGGTAGGGGCAGATGCTTCCGCAAATAATCGTAAATCGGCACATTCTTCCATCCGAAGCAATTGGCATGTACCAACAACCCCGTTTTCGGGTTTACATAACTGGGCATACCGATGCCCCACGACGACATCGCCGCCACCGTCAGGCCGGCCGCCGCCACCGCTTCCCGGCTTACGCGGGCCATATCGGTCGTGATTTGCTCGATCGGGCGTCCGGCGCCCGCAGGTAGGCTGGCTTTGGCCACAATCCGGTAATGTGCATCCACCACGCCGGCAACCAATTGTGTGCCGCCGACATCCAGCCCGAGATAATAAGGGGTACTTTTCATCTTTGTCTCTTTTTAGTAGTAGGGAGAATTTAAACAACCGATCGATCGGGTGACAAAGATAGCTTGCTTGGAGAGGGTATACAATGTGAGGTTCAGGTCAAAAATAATGGACTATTTTTGCATGTGCGGGGGGGGGAGGGGCGCTCCTTCGGGGAAAATCGAGCGCCCTTTTAAGCCGTTGGTTGACTTGTCGTAAGGGTTATTCCTGCAAGAAAACCCAGCGGTTTTCGTCCGAGAGATCTTCTTTATAGGCGAATCCTTCCCAGCGAAACGCTTTCATTGCCTGCGGGTCATCCAGCCGGTTTTTCAGCAGGTAACGGGCCATCTGTCCGCGCGCCATTTTCGCATAAATCACGATTGTTTGCGCACGGCCGTTTTTCCATAGTTTAAATTCCGGCGTCACGATGCGCACTGCCTTCGCCGCCGCTTTCCAATCGAAAGCCGGCTGTATCTCCTGACTGGCCAGGTTCGCCAGCACGCCGCCCGCCTTTTGCACCTCGCCGATAAGTACCGGCGTCAGTCGCTTGCGCCAGAAAGAATACAGCGAGCCTTCGCTAAGCTCGTCGAGCGGCACATCGTATTCCATCCGGTAGGGTTTGATGCCGTCCAGCGGCCGGAGCCACCCGTACGCAATCGATACGATGCGGAGATGGGCCTGGGCATAGTCGAAATCCGCCGCACTGAAATCTGCCGGCCGGAGGTTTTTAAATACGACCCCGGTATACGCCAGTAGCGCTTGCAACGGGTGCGTAGCGTCGCCGTGAAAATCCTGGAAACGACGGTAGCTCTCGGCTGCCAACCGCGGGCTGAGTTTCAGCAACCGAGCCAGTTCCGACGCCGGAAACTGGGCCATTTCAAGGGCGATCCGTGTCGCTTCTTCTCCGAAAAGCGGGGAAGTGCAAGTCGGAGCTTTTATTTTTGAAACGCCGGCCATCGTTTTGGCCGGAGAAAGTAATAGTAGCATAATGTAAAAATAGTTGTGGGGATAAAAATACAATCTTTTTTCCGAAAAGGCCCGGTTTCCTTCGCGTACTTTTTTTATGTTTGTATCTCTAAAGTAAGAAGCCCAGACAGGCTATTCGTTGCCCCGCCCCCCCCCTTAATGTTTGGGCCGGCTTGGGCTTGCCGGTGCTTGGCTTCGTGAAAAAACAAACCTGTCATGTCTGAAAAAAACGTAGAAGCTTATCTGAAAGCCCGGGGGTGTACCGCCCCTATCCTGCAATTCCCGGTATCGAGCGCTACCGTGGCCTTAGCCGCCGCGGCTGTGGGGGTGGAGCCAGCCCGCATCGCCAAAACCCTTTCGTTCCACGCCTGTGCCGAGCACGAATGTCTGCTGGTTGTCGCCGCCGGCGATTGTAAAATTGACAATGGCAAATTCAAACGTACCTTCGGATTCAAAGCCCGGATGCTTGCCGCCGACGAAACCCTGCCGCTGACCGGCCACCCGGTGGGCGGCATCTGTCCGTTCGCCAATCCGCCGGGCGCCCGGGTCTACCTGGATCGTTCACTGGCCCGTTTCGAAACCGTTTATCCGGCCGCCGGCAGCAGCCATTCGGCCGTCTGCCTCACTCCCGACGAGCTTTTCCGCTATGCCGGCGCTGTAGATTGGGTGGATGTCTGTAAGGAAGCCTGACATTTTTTTATATTTCCTAACGGCGGAAGCATAGGGGTTTTTCCGGCCTTTCCCGTCTTCCGGGAAACGATCCAATCTAAAACCGAATGAAATTTGTAGCTTACCCGTTCCTGGAATGTATGTGTTTCTTGTTTGTGGTGTCTGCCGCCGCCGCTCAGGAAGCAGCCGAAACCGTGCAAACCCGAACCGTGCAATCCGTTCCGACCTCGCAAGCTGTTCCGACCGTGCAACCCGTCCTGCCGCCGCCGCTTATCCAGACCCGGCAAGCCGTTCAGAAGCCGCCGGCCGTAACCGGGTATCCTATTCAAACGCCGCCGGCCGTCGTAGCAGCGCAACCCGTTCCGACCTCGCAAGCCGCGGAAACGGAAACAAACGGTGCGATAGACACCGACACCCTGCGTTTGAACGAAACCTATCGCCAAGCCATCGAAAGCGGCCTCTTCCTGCCCGCCGAGCCGGGAAGCCTCTCCTTACCGCTCCCTTCCGGGGCAAGTTATGGAACCGAGAACCTTACCCCCGCCCCCCTCTCCGGCGCGACGGGCCGCTCCTTGGGCGCCGGTCTTTTACGCGGCGTTTCTTCGGAACTGCCCCTGGCCGTTGACTTTTCGGAATACCTCGGCGCCGATGCCGAGTTGGCCGATACCCTGCGGCAGCTAACCGATTCGGCGACACTCACCCCGGCTGTTTTTATGTTGATGCATTTCAAACCTCGCCTGGCCCCTGCCATTGACAAATCGGCCTATACCCCTACTTCCCTTCCCGCCAAGGTGCGCGAGGTACAGGTAGGTAAATTGCCTATTTACGTATCGGCATCGGTTTCTGCCGGAAATATGTTTTTGGACGAAGTACGCGACGGCCAACGCAGAGGAAGCCTGAACGTCACCCTTTGCATTCGTTTTTCAGCGGAAGAACTGCTCGAACTGGCTTTCTGGAAAAGCGCCCGCAACAAAGCCCGCAACCGCCGGCGGGAAAACACCTGGAAATATTATAATGATTATCCCTGAGAAGCCCGAAGATTAGCTTCTCAACGGAAAGCTCCCTGTCGTCTCAGGCGCTATTCTTTCAGCCGGCTCCGCCACCACCCCGGCAGAAAGCACACCATCAACTGCGCCCGCGGCCATTTATAACACTGTAAGAAAATCAGCAGCGCCGTGGCAATAAAAAGCGCTGCCCCGATGGCGATCTGTACCGGAAACCACAGTAAATCGTCCGCCGGAATAAGCATCGGAATCAACGTCACCGCTCCGGCCGGCGCGAAACACTTGCCCGTCCATTCGAAAAGTGCAAACAAACAAATAAAATCGGCCGTAGCCACTACCGGTTCGGGCCACCCCATTTGTCCATGCCCCCAGGCCTGGAAAAAAGCCCCGATCACCGCCGCCGCCGTCAGCAACAAAAAAGTCTGAACCGGCCGGTTGCGGAACCCCGCCCGCGAGCTGGCGAACTCCACGTACGTCACCACCAGCGGCGGCAGGATACAATATATATACGACGTATATACCGGCGCCGCCGCCAACAGCAGCAAACTAACCAGCAACAGCAACCACCGCCTCAGTTCCTTCCGTTTGAGGCCCCCCTTCCAGGTTTCGGCTCCCCGGCTGCGCAAGTCCGATTTTTCCATCCCCCATTGCCCCGTGGCCACGACAGCCGTCATCACCGCTACCGCCAGCGGATACACCCAGCTCTCCGTCCGGAGCAATACCGGCAGCATACCGGCCGAAACAAGCGGAACGAGCGTGGTACGCGAAAGCACGAGGCTGACCGCCGCAAAGCCGAAAGCCAACCCCAGATCCAGCAACAGCAGCCCCGGCGAAAAACGCACGATGGCCACCCCGGCCACAGCTCCCGCCGTCATCAACGCCACCATCTGCCACCGTCCAACCGTCCACACCCGTTTATCGACAATCCACATCCCGGTGCAAAGCGCAGCCATTTCGGGGAAAATAATTTCCTTTTCCCCCGTCCAGCCGGCCGCCCACACCATGCCGGTTATCATCAGTAAAGAAAAAAAATAACGCGCATAGCGTCGCCAGGAAGTAGTCCGAGTCGCGCTGGCGGCCCCCGTTTTCAAATTTCCCATGAGTCGATGTTTCCTTGTAAAGCGGGTGCAAAGGTACGATTTTTCCGCCAAAAAGCTGTCCTGAAAGGTGGCAAAACCACCCGTCGATTCCTCTCCCCAGGCAGCGGCAAGGAAAATAT
>DBFJSK010000455.1:0-2205 GCA_048403675.1 Tannerellaceae bacterium
TTCCAATCCGTTCAACACTTCTTTCTCCGAAGCGGAAAGGGTTTCCGGAATATAAACGCTTACATTCACCAGCAAATCGCCCGTGCCGTAACTGTTTACCGAAGGCAAACCTTTATTACGCAAACGAAGCACTTTTCCGGGCTGCGTTCCCGGGTCGATCTTCACCTTCGCCCGGCCGTCGATGGTAGGTACTTCCACCGTTCCCCCCAACGCCGCCTGAGGCACACTGAGCAACAAGTTATAAAGCAAATCGTTCTCGTCGCGAATCAGTTCCGGGTGCGGTTCTTCCTCGATCAGGATCAGCAAATCGCCGTTAATCCCGCCGTGCCGAGCCGCATTTCCTTTTCCATTCATCGCCAACTGCATGCCTTCAGCTACACCAGCCGGGATATTAATCGTGATAATCTCGTCGTCGCGTACTACGCCCTCGCCATTGCAAACAGTACATTTCTTGGTAATGATTTTGCCTTCGCCGCCACAGGTAGGACAGGTAGTTTGCGTCTGCATCTGCCCCAGGATAGTATTGGCTATACGCGTAACTACGCCGCTTCCCTTACACGTATCGCAGGTGCGGCTGCTATGATCGTCGTCGGCCCCACTGCCGTGGCACTTCTGACAAGGCACATACTTTTTCACCTTGATCTTTTTCTCCACGCCATTGGCAATCTCTTTTAACGTGAGCTTCACTTTCACCCGCAAATCGGAACCCCGGTTCACCCGGCGTCCGCCCCGCGACCCGCCGCCGAAGCCACCAAAACCGCCGAAGCCGCCGAAATGGCCGCCAAAGATGTCACCGAATTGCGAGAAGATATCTTCCATCGTCATACCGCCGCCAAAACCGCCGCCTTGCGAAGCCCCGCCCATGCCGGCATGCCCGAACTGGTCGTAACGCTGCCGTTTTTGCGGATCGCTCAGCACATCATACGCTTCAGCCGCCTCCTTGAAATTCTCCTCCGCCTGTTTATCGCCCGGATTCTTATCAGGATGAAACTGAATCGCCTTCTTGCGATAAGCTTTTTTTATCTCGTCGGCCGAAGCATCCTTCCCGACGCCCAGCACTTCATAATAATCCCTTTTAGCCATCTTTCCTATTTGTTATTTGTCATTACCGCTTTACTCGCCTACCACTACTTTGGCATGACGAAGCACTTTATCGTTGAGGGTATAGCCGGTCTGTACGCAATCGATCACCTTCCCTTTCATATCCGGTTCCGGCGCCGGGATGGTAGCGATCGCCTCGAACAATTCCGTATCGAAAGGTTTACCCGTCGCCTCGATGGGCTTTACTCCTTGCTGGGCCAGATAAGCCATAAATTTATTATAAATCAATTCCACGCCTTCTTCCACTGCCTTCACATCTTCCGCCGTACGCATGTTCTGCATCGCCCGTTCGAAATCGTCGACTACCGGCAACAACCGGCTGAGAGACGCCTCTCCCCCGTTTTTAATCAGGTCGGCTTTCTCGCGAAGCGTACGTTTGCGGTAGTTGTCGAACTCGGCCATCAAACGAAGATGCGCATCGTTCAATTCTTCGCATTTCTTTTTCAATGCCTCCAACTCGCCGGACACATTGTCAGATGCTTCGGCCGACTCTGCCGCATTTGGCTGTTCGTTCTGCAAATTTGTCGCTTCTTCCGGTTTCACATTTTCTTCTTTCTGCGACATTTCTTTTTCGTCTTTAGCGTTCATTTTGCTCATAATCTTATCTTTATTTTTTCATTACTAACTAACTGTAAGCAATATACAGAATAATGCACATCTTTATAACAAGTTTGCACCTTCAACTGTTATTACCATGATCTGTAGGTAGAATATCAAATATATTGCCAACTATTCTACCGCACAAAAAATATCTTTACCTTTGCTACAAATAAGCGAAGATAGGCAACACTCGGCATCCTGAAGGTAAGCTTCCTTCTGCACTTGTTTGCACCCTATTTGCTATCAATTTTTATAAAAAAGAATATAAACAAAAAGATAAGAGAGAAATGATGAAAAAAACGATTCTATCCACGTTACTATTATTTTTCCTGTTCTCCGGCTTTGCACAGAACCGGAATCCCCTCGTCTGCCGCCTGGGTTTCGACTACGAAATCAGCCAGAACAGAAACTGGGGCTACAACAAACCCGTCGTCAAAAGCATCCTCCCCTATACCCCGGCCGAACAGGCAGGCATCAAACAAAGCGATGTAATCGAAGCGATCG
>DBFJSK010000456.1:0-4218 GCA_048403675.1 Tannerellaceae bacterium
TACGCTACGTCCGGGCATGAACCGGCCGGACGTAAAGCCTTTTTCCGGAACAAGCCGCTCTTGCCTCCGGCGACATTCTTCCAACTTTCGTAAGGTAAGCCGAAGGGCCGGCTGCTAAAAAGCATCCGTCTTCCCCGCCGTTTACCCGTTTCTTCCGGACAAAGGTACGACTTTATTTCTACTTGGATGGCTTTTTTCTATGTGTTCAATCCAGTCTCCGTCCGGAAACCAGACCTTTTTCAATGCTTGAAATCGGCCAGTGTGGTGGAAACGCTCAACATCATCGATAAAGCGGAAGGATGGTATTTGGCAACCGACACTCCTACGTCGAACATTTTAATTTTCACCCCGGCCCCGGCGGAGAAACCGCCCAACCCGTTACCGCCTTTGAGTTTCATATCCAGATGCGATTTCGGATTAAACCCTACGCCCAGCCAGAAATTATCGGAAGGTATATAATCGATCCCTATGATAAAGTGTTTGACAAATGTTTGGAAAAAACTATCCCCCGAAGGTTTCGTTTCGGTATCGTCAACGTAATCGAATTTCCATTGTTTCAGGTATTGAGCCGTGAGCGAAAACCGAATCGGCGCATGCGCCATCGTTTTCGAGAGTCCTAACTGAATATCCCAGGGCATTTTCTGGCGTTTATCGTCGTAAGGTTTCAATTGGGCGCCGATATTCTTAAGCACGATCCCGGCTGAAAAGCCTTTTTCCGAATGATAATAACTCAAGCCGGCGTCTACGCATAAGCCGATCGATGTATAATCGGCAAACGAAGAGTAAAGGAACTTAAGCGACAAGCCGCCCCGCCAGCGCGCATTCAAATCGCGGGAATAAAAACCTTCCACGCTGATATCTTTGGCGGACAGATCGCCCAGCAGGATGTTTTCGGACGAAACTTCTTTTATATTTCCATAACTGATAAAAGAAGCGCCGGCTCCCCAGGCGCTTTTTTCGCCGGCTGCTTTGGTAAACGCCGCACTTCCGACATTGATGTCGGAAATATAATTCATATAATTAAGGTTAATCATCCCGTCCATTTCAGCTCCCAACAAAGCGGGATTATGGAAAATAAGCGAAGGATCGCGTTCCACCAGCGAAACCGTATGCCCTCCTAACGCGTTCGCACGCGTGGACGTAGGGAAACGGAGGAACGAAAAGGCCTCGTCGCCATTTTGGGCGGCAACCGAACAGGCCATCAGGGAAAACAATCCGACAAATAGTTTATATTTCATATATGTTCTGACAAAAATCATACAATGATACCTCCTGCGGGAAAACGCCTTTGGGCCTGTTCCCCCGGCGGCAAACGGAATGCCGCTCTTACACAAACGGAAAAAAGCGGAAAAAGGTATATCCCTCGCCCATATTTTTATGGGGACACAAAAAAAAGCAAAAAAAAGAAGTATTTTCTCCCCGTTCTATAGCCGAATCTAAAAAAAATTGTATTTTTGCCGTACTGGAAAACACATCTATAACACAATAAAGTATGGAAATTAAAAAGTCACCGAAAGCAGACCTGGAAAAGGGCAAAACACTCGGTATCCTGATGGGTATGGTAGTGGGACTCGCCGTTTTGTTTGTCGGGTTCGAATGGGGAACCAAAGACATCCAGATTGTTACTGCTAGCGATGGTGTTCAGGACATCATTGCAGAAGAAGAAATTGAAATCACGAGGCCGGAGAACACTCCTCCCCCTCCACCACCCCCTCCAGCCCCCGTCGTAACCGAAGTATTGAATGTCGTTGAGGACGACGTGGAATTGGAACAGCAAGACATCGTAACTTCGGAAGATAACCAGAAGGAAGCCCAGGTACAAACCTATGTAGCTCCCGCCGTTGTCGAAGAAGAAGAAGAATCCGCTCAGCAGATCTTTACGGTTGTAGAAGAAATGCCGAAGTTCCCCGGTGGCGACGCCGAATTGTTGAAGTTTATCGCCAAGTCCATCAAGTATCCGGTTATCGCTCAGGAAAACGGAATCCAGGGACGCGTAATCTGTTCGTTCGTGGTGAACCGCGACGGTTCGGTAGTAGATGCCGAAGTGCTTCGTGGTGTAGACCCCTCGCTGGATAAAGAAGCCTTACGCGTGATCAGCACGATGCCCAAATGGACACCTGGTAAACAGAGAGGTAAACCCGTACGTGTAAAGTATACGGTGCCTATCACCTTCCGACTCCAATAATCCGTACGTAACGGAATTTATAAAGAAAAGGCTGCGCTTCCCATGCAGCCTTTTTTATTTCACCCTTTTAATCCGACGATACCTATGCTATCCTTCGAAACAATTCTTGAGAAAATAGAAGAGGAAATCAAATCCTTAGCCTTCGATTATCCTCCCAAAAGCTTGTACGAACCGATCGAATACATTCTCTCGCTAGGAGGCAAACGCATCCGGCCCGCGCTCGTCCTGCTGGCTTGCAACCTTTACCGCGATCAGGTAGATGCGGCTGTCGCCCCCGCCCTCGGACTGGAAGTATTTCATAACTTCACCCTGCTGCACGACGACCTGATGGATGAAGCCGACAAACGCAGAAACCGGCCGACCGTACACAAAGTATGGAATGCCAATACCGCCATCCTCTCGGGCGACGCCATGCTGATCGCCGCCTACCAACTGATCGCCGCCACCGATGCGCCCTACCTGAAAGAGGTACTCGACTTGTTTACAGCTACGGCCCTCGAAATCTGCGGAGGACAGCAATACGATATGGAATTCGAAGCACGCCTGGATGTCAGCGAAGCGGAATACATGGAAATGATTCGCCTGAAAACCGCCGTGCTGCTGGCATGCAGCCTGAAAACCGGCGCCCTTCTCGGAGGCGCCCCGGCCGCCGATGCCGACCGTTTGTATAAGGTAGGCATTCACATCGGGCTGGCCTTCCAACTACAAGACGATTTGCTCGATGTGTACGGCGACACCGCTACTTTCGGTAAAAATATCGGGGGCGACATCCTTTGCAATAAAAAGACATTCCTGCTCGTCAACGCCCTCCGGCTGGCTTCGGACGAGCAACGTCAAACTCTCTCGGATTGGATTGCGAAAGAAACCTTCGACCCGCAAGCCAAAATAGCCGCTTTCACGGCAATCTACGATGCTTTGGATTTGAAAAAACTGACGGAAAACCGCATGCAACACCATTACGCCGAAGCCATGAATTACCTGAATGCACTCAACGTAGCGCCGGAAAAACTCACGGTGCTGAAAAACGTATGCGACCGTCTGATGTACCGTCAATCCTAATTTCAACGCCATTTGTTTATCATGAAATTGATCGACACCCACTCTCATCTCTACCTGGAAGAATTCGACCCCAACCAAGACAAACTCGCGCTCGAAGCGCAAGTGTCGGGGATCGACACCCTGCTGCTGCCCAACGTCGATACCACCACCATCGACCGGATGCATCAACTGGCCGACCGTTATCCCGACTTCGCCTACCCGATGATGGGCCTTCACCCGACCAGCGTCGGAGGGGATTATGCAAAAGCCCTCGGCCGGACGGAAGCCTGGCTGGGAAAACGAAGTTACTGCGGCATCGGGGAAATCGGGATCGACCTTTATTGGGATAGAACCTATCTGAACGAACAAAAAATCGTTTTCGAAGAACAATTGCGCTGGAGCCTGGATGCAGATCTGCCGGTAGCCATTCATACCCGCGAGGCTTATCCCGAGGTATTGGATTGTATATACAAAGTAAATCCGGACAAGCTGTACGGCGTCTTTCACAGTTTCACGGGAAGTGCAGAGGAACTGGCAGAAGTGCAAAAATTACCTAATTTCAAAATCGGCATCAACGGCGTCGTCACCTATAAAAACACGACGTTACGAGAAACGCTCCGCGCCGCCTCCGTAGACCGGATCGTACTCGAAACCGACGCTCCCTATCTACCCCCCGTGCCTTACCGGGGGAAAAAGAACTTGCCGGTTTACATTTGGAAAACAGCCGAAAAACTAGCTGAATTATATGATTTGCCCCTCGACGATCTGGTTGGCAAGACACGGGAAAATGCCCTCAATTTATTTAAAAAGGTTAATAAATCTATCTAGAGCTGTTTTTTCGGAATTCGGCAAAATTTATTCCGCCGATATTGTGTATATGTCAACCAAAAACTATAGATTTGTGCACTGAAACGTTTGCATATGGGAAATTTTTCGTATTTTGCGCTCGTTTTAAGAGGGGGTTAAGTTCATTTTGGAGAGATGCTCGAGTGGTT
>DBFJSK010000457.1:0-5646 GCA_048403675.1 Tannerellaceae bacterium
GGTGATGGCCGGACGGGCGTGGCCTAAATGGGCGTCGCCGTATACGGTGGGGCCGCAAACGTACATCCCTACATGGGGTTCGTGCAAGGGGACGAATTGTTCCTTTTTGCGGGTAAGCGTGTTGTAAATATGCAATGGATGTTCCATAGTAGAATTTTTTTTATCGGAAGATAGGCAGGGTCGGGGGCTGAGGTTGAAAAACTGATCTTCGCTCCGCCCCGGCAGCCTAACTTCGCTTTTGGAAGCAAAGATAGAAATAATCTCTTGAAAGTTTATATCTTTGTGGGTGTAAGTCATTTCTATTCGCCGATAAGTCATTTACTAAAATCCGACAAAACGCATGAAAACGTCTCTATTCTCCCTTCTGTTGTTTATGGGGGCCGGGTTGGGCCTTCCGGGTTGTTCGTCTTCTGTTTATAATCTGGCTGATTACGGGCTCAAGGCCGATTCCGCTTTTAATAATGCGCCGGCGATGGCCCGGGCTTTGGCTGAAATTGCAGTCGAGGCCGAGGGCAAGTCGGATATTCGCCTGGTTTTGCCCAAAGGGCGGTACGATTTTTATCCCGACGGAGCGACCGATCGGATTTATTATATTTCCAACCACGATCAGGATAATCCCAAACGGGTGGGTATCGCCCTGGAAAATATGAAAAACGTAACGTTCGACGGGCAAGGTTCCGACCTTATTTTCCACGGACGGATGCTGCCGGTCGCCCTGGTGGGATGCGAAAATTGTACGTTGACGAATTTCAGCATCGATTTTGCTTATCCGCATATTACGCAGGCTACGGTGATTTCGAACGATACGGTGACCGGTACGATCGTGTACGAACTGGCGCCCTGGGTACAGTACCGGGTGGCGGACAGTACGTTGGTGGCTTCCGGGGAAGGATGGGAAAATACGCCGGAATATGCGATTGCTTTCGAACCGGAAAGTCGCCATGTGGTATACCGTACGAGCGATGTATGGGTGAAAACCCGGGGTGTGGCCGAAACGGCTCCTCGCCGGATTGAAGCGAAAGGATGGCGGAATGCGCAGCTTTTGCCCGGTACGGTGTTGACGATGCGTACCTGGGCCAGGCCGGCTCCGGGCGTTTTCCTGGCCGACGATGTGAATACCACGCTTCGCAACATTCAGGTGCATTACGCCGAAGGAATGGGTTTGTTGGCGCAGATGAGCGAAACTATTACGTTGGATAAGTTTTCGGTTTGTTTGCGGGGCATCGACGACCCGCGGTATTTTACCACCCAGGCGGATGCGACGCATTTTTCCGGTTGCAAGGGTAAGATCGTTTCCACGAACGGCTTGTACGAGGGAATGATGGACGACGCGATCAATGTGCATGGTACCTACCTGAAAATCATGAAGCGGGAGGACGACCGGACGGTGCTGGCCGGTTATATGCACCCTCAAACCTATGGGTTCCGGTGGGGCGAACCTGGCGATACGGTACAGTTTATTACTTCCCGTACGATGGAGCTGGCGGGAGGGCCTAACCGAATCGCCTCGATCGAAGCGGTAGACAAGCCGGTGGGGCAAGGCGTGAAACAATTCCGTATCCGGTTCGAGCAGCCGCTCGATGCCGGGATCGATCCGGAGGCCAAGGCTGCCGACGGCGTGACGGCTTCGTTCGGCATCGAAAATCTGACGTGGACACCCGAGGTGGTGTTTAACGGGAATATGATCCGGAATAACCGGGCCAGGGGGTCGTTGTTCAGTACGCCGCGCGCTACGTTGGTGGAGGATAATATGTTCGATCATACCTCCGGTACGGCGATTTTGTTGTGCGGCGATTGCAACGGCTGGTATGAGACGGGGGCCTGCCGCGACGTCACGATTCGCCGGAATAAGTTCGTGAATGCACTGACGAATCTCTTTCAGTTTACGAATGCCGTGATTTCCATTTATCCGGAGATTCCCGATTTGGCGGATCAGCAACAGTATTTTCACAGGGGTATCGTGATCGAAAAAAATGAGTTTCAAACTTTCGACCGGCCGATCGTCTATGCCAAATCGGTCGACGGGTTGGTATTCCGCGATAATGTGATCCGGCAAAATACGGAGTATCCGCCTTTCCATCCGAATACGCACCGGTTCTATTTCCAGCGGGTGAAGGATGCGACGATTGAAAACAATACGTTTGCGGACGAGGCGCCGGGAGCCGAACCGGATATTTTCCAGGAATAGGTTTTTTCGAATAGCCGGTGGGTTTCGACCGGATCCCGCCGGCTATTGGCCCAGTTCCAATTGGTTTTTTACCAGTTGGTAATAAATGCCTTTGCGCTGGCTAAGCGAAGTATGGGTGCCTTCTTCCACCAGATAGCCTTTATCGAGTACGATAATCTTGTCGGCATCTTTTACCGTACTGAGCCGGTGGGCGATCACGACCACGGTTTTTCCTTGATAGAAGGCTTTCAGCCGTTGCATGATTTCCCGTTCGTTGCTGGCGTCGAGCGAAGAGGTGGCTTCGTCGAAGAAGATAAATTCCGGATTGCGGTAAACGGCCCGGGCAATGAGAATGCGTTGCTTCTGGCCTCCGCTCAGGTCGATACCTGATTTGCCGATCTTCGTATGGAAACGCATAGGCAGTCGCCCGATGAATTCGTCGATACAGGCAATGCGGGCGGCTTGTTGCAAGCGTTCGGGATCGGCCGTGTGTTCCGCCAAGGCGATGTTCTGGGCGATGGTGCCGCTGAATATGTAGCCGTCTTGCATCACCACGCCGCATTTCTTCCGCCAGTCGTCGGCTTGCAGGGTGCACATCTTTTCGTTATTCAGGTATAAATCTCCTTTTTGCGGGTAATAGAAGGCCAGTAAAAGTTTCAGCAGGGTGGTCTTTCCGCTGCCGCTGGCGCCTACGATGGCGGTTACTTTGCCTTTGGGTATTTCGAAGGTCACATCATTGAGCACGTAAGGGCTGAACGACGCTTCATATTTGAACGATACGTGTTCGAAGCGGAAAGCGGATTCAACCAGGGCGGTTCCTAGTTTGCGAAGGGAGGTGTCTTCTTCGCTGCGTTGCTGGATTTCGTGCAGCCGTTCGTACGACAGGCGCGCATCTTGGGCGCTCCGGATGAATTCGAGCAATTGGTTGAGCGGGGTAGTCAACTGGCCCAGAATGTAGTTGATGCCTAACAGGACGCCCAGCGTCATCTGGTCTTTGATGACCAGGCTGGCCGAGAAACCGATAATCAATACGTCTTTGAGCCGGGAGAGGAAGGAGGAGCCGGTCGACATATAGTAAGTCAGGTAGAGGGCTTTAAGCCCGATCTGGTTGATTTTTAATTGGATCTGTTTCCAGGTACCGACTTTGGTTTCCTGGGCGCTGTTTATTTTTATTTCGGCCATTCCGCCCAGCAGATCGTAAATATTGTTTTTGCTTTCCGAAAGGATGGAAAAACGGGAGTAATCCAATAATTTTCGTTTGGCCAGGAAAAGGCGGGTCCATAAAATGGAGCCGGTACTGAAAAAAAGAAAAATAAGGAAAACGCGTGGGTCGTAATAAAAAAGTATCGAACTGAAAACGACTAAATTTAATACGGCGAATACGAAGTCGAACAAATGATTGACCAGAAATTCTTGTACGCGTTGCTGGTCGTCCATTCGCTGAATTAAATCAGTATTCAATTTGGTGTCGAAAAAGGCGATCGGCAAGCGAATTAATTTCGTGATATAATTCGTTAAAAGTTCGACACTGGTTTTGAATCCTAAATTGGTAAGCAGGATATTGACAAAGGTCGACGAACACATATTGCCGATAAAAAAGGCCAGTTGGGCGCCGAGAATCAGAATCAGCAAGTTCAAATCTTTGCCTCCGATTCCGTCGTCGATCATGCGTTGGAATAGAACGGGAATCGCCCAATTGGTGGCCATGCCCACCAGCGAAAGAAGGAGGACGCCTAAAAGACGGAGCCTGTTTTTCCCGTATACCGAGCTTACAAGAGCCTTTATTCTCCCTTTTTCGTGCGGGGCGGCCTTGGGCACGGGGAGCTGGTAAAACTCGGCCGTGGGTTCCAGCGGAAGGGCGATGCCGCTTGGATGACTGCCTGTCCATGCACTGAGGAAATCAGCTTCGGTCAGGCGGATATGGCCATAAGCGGGGTCGGAAATGAAATAAATGTTTCCTTTTTTTTTCTTTTTAATCCGGTAGAGTACGACGAAATGTTCCTGTTGCCAATAAAGGATGGCGGGTAATGGCATGCGTTGAATTTCTTCCTGCGTGATTTGTACCGGTACGGCATGTAGTCCGATGGCTTTGCAACCGCTTACCACGTCTTGTACGGATACCCCGATCCGCGTGACGTGGCAGCGGGCTTTCAGCAAGGAAAGGGGGTATTTCTTTCCGTAGTAAGCCGCCACCATCTGGATGCAGGTAGGCCCGCAGTCGATCGATTCTAATTGGTAGTAAGCCGGAAATTTCATTTATTCAGGAATAGTTCTTCAAACCGGTCTAAAATTACTTTATCTTTCAATTGCTCGTCGTGATCGTACAGACAATAGGCTGTTTTTCCTTCGAAATCCATCCGTGTTTGGGCACATCCGCCTTTGCACAACGGCGCGATCCGGCAGTTGGCGCAGGTGTCGCTGGCAAAAGCCGTGTGCATATGCCGCTCGTGCCGGTCGCCTTCCCAGGTGATGGTTCCGTTGGGTTCCAACCGTCCGTAGCGTTTTTCCGGCTTGAAATCGCGTGCCGTACATTTGAATACGTCCCCGTTGTAGTTTACTACGCATTCGTTCAGCTTATCGGCGTAGCAGGGTTCGGTTACATGATCCGGAAGGGCGGTTAGGGCATGAAAACCGTAGCTTACAAATGTTTTTTTGAGGGCGCGCACTTCCTTGTCCGTATTGTTTTTCCGGTCTTGCCATACATGTTGGAGGTCAATCGAAAGGTAAGGTTTTCCCTCTTCGGATAGAGAAGATAAATCTTCGGCAATGGAAGCACAGGCTTTGATATTCAGGGCTGTAAAATTGATTCGCAGGGTGACGTGGATATGGTGTTCCAACAACAAACGAACATGCTTCATGATCGTGTCATAGGAGCCGTTGCCATCCCGGGTTTTGCGCACTTTATTGTGCGCTTCCCGGTCTCCGTCGAGGGTGATCTGGAAAGAGGAAAGAGCGTATTTTTCAAGTTGTTTGATTCGTTCTTCGGATAATAAATAACCGTTCGATGTGAAGCCGATTTGCAATTGGATTCCTTTTTTATTGCAAAGAGCTTGGGTATAGTCAATAAGCGGTAATACGTTTTGTTCAAAAGCAAGTAAAGGCTCACCGCCGAAAAACGAAAGGACGAACGTTTTTATTTCTTCCCTCTTGAGGACGAGGGCGATATGTTGGTAAAGGGAATCCAAAATTGCAGGTGTCATAACCGATTGAGAAATATGGTTTTCATAACAATACCAGCATTTGAAATTACAATCGAGTGTCGGGTTGAGAATAAGGATATAGGTGGAATTGTCGGAATCGATACGGGCGGCTTTTTCCCGAAGTATAGAGGATTCGTTTTTTTCGTCTTCTACTAAAAAGCCTTCCTTTTCCATGCGTTGGTAAAAAGAATCGGTAGTCTTTGCCGACGTTTGGTTTTTTTCAAAGGCTTTATATTTGTCGGTAAGGTTGTTCTTCAGTATTAAAAATTTATCCGACAA
>DBFJSK010000458.1:0-2726 GCA_048403675.1 Tannerellaceae bacterium
GCGGAAGTTACGGCTGAATTCGTATACGCCTTCGAAGCCGCCTACGATGAGGCGTTTGAGGTATAATTCGTTGGCGATGCGCAGGTACAGCGGAATGTCGAGCGCGTTGTGATGCGTGATAAACGGACGGGCCGAAGCGCCTCCGGGAATGCTTTGCAGCACGGGGGTGTCTACTTCCAGGTATCCGCGTTCGTTGAAGAAATTCCGCATCGAATTGAATATTTTCGTGCGTTTGACGAAGATGTCTTTGACGCCTTCGTTTACAACCAGGTCTACGTAACGTTGGCGATAGCGTAATTCGGCGTCGTTAAAGCCGTCGTAAGCCACGCCGTCCTTGTATTTTACCACCGGCAGCGGGCGAAGCGATTTCGAAAGGACGGTGAGCGTTTGGGCATGGATGGAGATTTCGCCCATCTGGGTACGGAAGACGTAGCCTTCGATACCGACGAAATCGCCGATGTCGAGTAATTTCTTGAATACGGTATTGTATAATTCCTTGTCTTCACCCGGGCAAATCTCATCGCGGGAGATGTATACCTGTATCCGGCCTTCGGAGTCCTGCAATTCCATAAAAGAAGCTTTGCCCATGATGCGGCGGCTCATGATGCGGCCGGCTACCCGTACGGCACGGGGTGCTGCTTCATCTTTGAATGATTCTTTTATTTCTTTGGAATAAGCGTTTGTTACGTACTCTGCTGCGGGGTAAGGGTCGATCCCCATCTGACGCAGTTGTTCCATGCTGCCGCGCCGTATGATTTCCTGTTCACTCAGTTCTAATAGATTCATTACGCTATTAATTTGTATAATACGCGGCAAAAGTACAAAACTTTTCTAACTTATCGCTAAAATGGGAAGCTACTTTGTTGAAAGAGGGGGAGAAAGGGGGCGGAATGCACAAAGGGATGATTTTCGGCAGTTGTGGCCGGAAGGAAATAGAGCCTTTGTAGAACGAGAAATAGCTTATAAAATGGGAGGGGGTACAAACGGCCCTGACGGGTGATTCTTCAGCTTGCCCGGCTTTCCCCCCTTTTCCGTAAACCGATTGCCTACTCGCCGTTTTTGAGGCGGTGGGAGGGGGCTTTTCGGCATATCTTAAAAAAATGCAAAATGACAATAAGTCTGAGGTATTGCGAACCGAAATAGGCGGTGTGGGTAAGTGGTTGAAGTACATGTGGTTATTGTATACCTCAAAATGCACTGCGATGGAGTTGGAAATGGATGCCAGTGCATTTCCAATTTCACTGGCATCCATTTTCAATTTCACTGGCATGGAAAGGAAGGTGGTCGTTCATGTGGTAGCATTTTTATAGAGCGCCTATACAATAACGTTGCGGAGCAAAAGGGGCTTTGGCCTGGATAGGCGTTCTATTCAGGTCAATATTCGTTGGCTAACCCATCGGCAAAGAAATAGTCATATACCCGATACGTATTTTCTTCCTGCGTTACGAAGTCGTTTTTCAGCAAAGATTTGACGGCCGCTTGTACGGAGCTGGCGCAGGGAAGTTTGTGTTTTTTTCAAATGAGTGGAAATCAAGGGGGAAAGGTGTTGTCGTTACTTGAAAAACGGTCGTACCCCCTCCGGCAAGAAGAAACGCACGTCTTTGCCGGCTTGGCAGGCGTCGCGAATAAAAGTGGAAGAGATTTCCATCAGGGGGGCCTGTACCGTGCGCACCCCGGGATAACCGGGGGGGATATGGGTATGAAAACCTTTGCGGGGATAAACCAGGATCGGATACTCACGCAGCAGCCGCGGGTGCTCCTTCCATTTGTGAATCGATTCCCAATTGTCGGCTCCCATGATGAAGAAGAAGTCTCGTCCGGGGTAAGCTGCTTTTAAAGCGTCGAGGGTATCGATGGTATAGGAGGGTTTGGGTAAGGAAAATTCGAAATCGCTGACTTTGAATTTCGGATAATCCGCTACGGCAGCCCGGGCCATTTCCAGCCGGAGGTTGTCGTCCATCAGTTCGGTTTGTTTTTTTAGCGGGTTCTGGGGGGTAATCAGAAACCAGATTTCATCAAGCCCTTCAAATTCGCATAGCCAGTTGGCCAGCGCCAGATGGCCGATATGAATCGGGTTGAACGAACCGGAAAAAATACCGGTTCGCCGGCCCGGTGCAGGGTGGGGGGTTATCGTTTCCATCGCCGGTAATTCAGGAATTGGGCTACCGTTACCACACCGGTAGCGGTAGCGATAATGTATTCTTTGTAATAAAGGGCGGCTACGCAGCATAGAAGGGCTGCCGTGCCGACAACCAGCGCGATGTATCGCCATTTGCGTAGCGAAGCGGGGGTTCCTTGTCTTTTTTCGTTTGTCTGTTCTGTCATGGGCGTAAAAAGGATGGGTAAAAACAGTCGGTTCAAGCTTTTGCCAGGAAGTTACGAACTACTTCGGTTACTTCCTTCTGGGCTAGTTCCAACCGGTCGTTGATAATAATCACGTCGAACCGCGCGGCGAAAGTCAGTTCGTATTCCGCTTTGGCGATGCGGCATTCGATTACTTCCGGCGCATCGGTGCCGCGTCCTTCCAGACGGCGCCGGAGTTCGTCTACCGAGGGCGGTTGCACGAAAATGGAAAGGGCGCGGTCGCCATAGTATTTTTTGATGTTGCAGCCGCCTACTACATCGACGTCGAAAATCACGTTGTCGCCTTCTTCGAGGATGCGTTCTACTTCGCTTTTGAGCGTTCCGTAGAATTTATCGGTGTAGACTTCTTCGTATTCCAGAAA
>DBFJSK010000459.1:0-4431 GCA_048403675.1 Tannerellaceae bacterium
ACCGGCATTGTATTGGAAGTTTATACCACCCAGCCGGGCGTTCAGCTCTATACTGGCAACTGGATGACAGGCAATTTCGAAGGAAAACCCGGCCAACGCTATCCGGAGCGAGCCGCCTTATGCCTCGAAACCCAGCATTTCCCCGACAGCCCCAATCAACAGGGCTATCCCACCACGACGCTCCGTCCGGGCGAACGATTCGAAAGCAGCACCTATTTCAAGTTCTCGGCGGAATAGAAACGCTACGTTAATAATCTATTAATCTAAATAATCTAAAGAAATGGAATCAACAAAACAGAAAAATTACACCTTGCCCATTATCATGATGATCGCGCTGTTCTTCATGATTTCCTTCGTGACGGGTTTGCAAAACCCGATGGGAATCATTGTCAAGAACCAATTCGCGGCCAGCAACTTCATGTCGCAACTAGGGAATGCAGCCAACTTTATCGCCTATGCTTTCATGGGAATCCCGGCCGGTATGCTGCTTCAGAAAATCGGTTATAAAAAGACAGCCCTTTTAGCCATCATCGTCGGTTTCTGCGGCGTAGGCATTTCCTACCTTTCCGGGCAATTCGGAAGTTACGCCATTTACTTGACGGGCGCCCTGATTTCCGGTTTCTCCATGTGTATGTTGAATACGGTGGTTAACCCGATGCTGAACACCCTCGGCGGCGGCGGCAACAAAGGGAACCAATTGATCCAGGTAGCAGGCTCGGTTAACTCCATCGGCGCCACCATCGTACCGGTATTGGTAGGTTACCTGATGGGCGACGCAGCCAAAGCCACGATCAGCGACGCTAGCCCGGCCTTGTTCCTGGCCATGGGTATTTTCGCCCTGACCTTCATCGTTCTTTTCTTTGTAGATATACCCGAACCGCACATGGTAAAAGCGGAAGCCCAGAAAGTGCCCGACAAACACAGCGCGCTGTCGTTCCGTCACTTCATATTGGGTACTGTGGCTATTTTCCTGTATGTAGGTGTGGAAGTAGGTATTCCTAACTTCACCAACCTGTTTATGACGACCGATTTGAATATCGACCCCACCATCGCCGGTAGCGTAGTGGGTACCTATTGGTTCCTGATGATGATCGGCCGTTTGGCCGGCGCTTCCCTGGGCGCTAAATTCTCCAGTAAAGCGATGTTGACGCTGGCTTCTTCCGTAGGTATGATTTTCATTGCCATCGGTATTTTCTCGCCGACGGATGTGCACGTCAGCATGCCGGTGTTCCTTTCCGACGTATCGTTCGGTTTGGCCGAAGTGCCTATAGGCGTGATGTTCTTCGTGCTTTGCGGTCTTTGCACTTCCATTATGTGGGGCGGTATCTTCAATCTGGCCGTAGAAGGATTAGGCAAATATACGGCAGCCGCTTCCGGTATCTTTATGGTGATGGTTTGCGGTGGTGGCATCCTGCCGTTGATTCAAGGCGCAGTAGCCGACGGTATGGGCTTTCTGGCCAGCTATTGGGTGATCTTTATCGGTATCGCTTACTTGTTGTATTATGCCCTGATCGGTAGCAAGAATGTAAATAAAGATATTCCGGTAGAATAATACCGGAAAAACAGAAAAGGAAGAAATTATCCCGAGGTTACTCCCCTCAGCGGATAGTTTCTTCCTCTTTTTTAAGACCTGAAACACTTTTCCCCACACACAGGCGATGCCTGTTTTTTTATCCTTTCGCTCGGCTCCCGTCGAGTTTTCATCCTCCTAATCCATCAACTTTTAAAATAAACAGCATGCAACAAAAAATCAGAACAAAATTCCAGGAATTGTTTACTACCGAGGGTAGCGTATATGCCTCTCCGGGCCGTATCAACCTGATTGGCGAACATACCGATTACAACGGCGGATTCGTATTTCCCGGCGCGATCGACAAAGGCATGATTGCCGAAATCAAACCCAACGGCACCGGTACAGTACGCGCCTTCTCCATCGACCTCGACGATTATGCCGAATTCGGTCTGAATGAAGACGATGCGCCCAAAGCCAGTTGGGCCCGGTATATTTTCGGCGTTTGTCGCGAAACCATCAAACGCGGAGGCCAAATACAAGGCTTCGACACCGTATTTGCCGGCGATGTGCCCCTGGGCGCCGGCATGTCTTCGTCGGCTGCTTTGGAAAGCACCTATGCGTATGCGTTGAACGATCTCTTTTCGTTGAATATCGACAAATTCGAATTGGCGAAAATAGGACAGTCCACCGAACACAATTATTGCGGCGTGAACTGCGGAATCATGGATCAATTCGCCTCCGTCTTCGGGAAAAAAGGCAGCCTGATCCGTTTGGACTGCCGTTCGCTGGAATACAAATATTTCCCCTTCGATCCCAAAGGCTATAAATTGGTATTGCTCGACTCGGTCGTGAAACACGAACTCGCTTCCTCGGCCTATAACAAACGCCGTAAATCGTGCGAAAACGTAGTGGCCGCCATCCGCCGGAACCATCCCGAAGTAGAATTCCTGCGCGATGCCACGATGGAGATGCTGAATGAAGTAAAAGCCGACGTCAGCGCCGAAGATTATATGCGCGCTGAATATGTAATCGAAGAAATCCAGCGCGTACTCGACGTTTGCGACGCCCTGGAAAAAGGCGATTATGAAACGGTGGGCGAAAAAATGTACGGTACGCATCACGGCATGAGCAAATTGTACGAAGTAAGCTGCGAAGAACTCGATTTCCTGAACGATGTCGCCAAGGCATGCGGCGTAACCGGTTCGCGCGTCATGGGCGGCGGCTTCGGGGGCTGTACCATCAACCTGGTGAAAGAAGAATTGTACGATAATTTCGTCAAAAAAGCTTTTTCAGCGTATACTGAAAAATTCGGACACGAACCTAAACTGTATGACGTGATCATCAGCGACGGGGCGCGCAAACTGAAATAAGGCGGAGCTGCCGGTTTTCCGGTACCTGCCAAGGCGTAGCGGCACAAGGATGCTTCCGCCGGAGAGGTAAGAAAAGACGTCGACCGATGTACGTTTCGGTAAATCATCGACGGACGATTTCCTCCGGACAGGCAGTATCCTTGCGCCGCTTTTTTATGGGAAAATCCCTTTCCGATTCCTTCTTTTTTTACTATCCTGCTCGCTATGAAAACTATAGGGTTGGAAAACTTTTCCTGAAAATGAATTGTTTGAAGGATATAACGACTGATACAAAGAGATTTACTATCTTTGCAAAAAAAATTAAACTAATTCATCAAAATGAACGATATTAACGTAATGAATAAAGCAGCCGACAACATCCGCGTGCTGGCTGCATCGATGGTGGAAAAAGCGAAATCCGGCCATCCCGGGGGCGCCATGGGAGGTGCAGACTTTATTAACGTCTTGTTTTCGGAATTCCTGGTATATGACCCTAAAAATCCGACATGGGAAGGCCGCGACCGTTTCTTCCTCGATCCGGGGCATATGTCGCCGATGCTTTATTCAGTGCTGGCCCTCAGCGGTAAATTCACGCTGGAGGAACTTGCCCAGTTCCGTCAATGGGGCAGTGTAACACCGGGTCACCCGGAAGTAAACGTGGCGCGGGGTATCGAAAATACGTCCGGCCCGTTGGGACAAGGCCATACCTATGCCGTAGGAGCCGCTATCGCAGCGAAGTTCCTCAAAGCGCGTCTGGGCGATGTGATGAACCAAACGATTTACGCTTATATCTCCGACGGAGGCATTCAGGAAGAAATCTCGCAGGGCGCCGGCCGGGTAGCCGGAACCTTGGGGCTGGATAACCTGATTATGTTCTATGATTCCAACAATATCCAGCTTTCTACGAAAGTGGAAGAGGTGACGACGGAAAACGTAGCGATGAAATACGAAGCCTGGGGCTGGAAAGTACTGACCATCAACGGAAACGACGTGGCTGAAATCCGGAAAGCCCTGACGGAAGCCAAGGCCGAAACCGAACGTCCTACCCTGATTATCGGAAACACCGTCATGGGGAAAGGCGCATTAGGCCCCGACGACGCGAATTATGAAAATAAAGTTTCGACACACGGGCAGCCCCTGTCTGCAGCCGGCGCTTCGATTGCCGAAACGATCAAAAATCTGGGAGGCGATCCCGAACATCCGTTCACTATTTTCCCGGAAGTAAAAGAACTTTATACCCGCCGTTCGGCCGAACTGGAAAAGATCGTGGCCGAACGCTATGCCGAAAAAGAAGCCTGGGCCAAGGCCAATCCGGAACTGGCCGCCAAGATGGAGAAATGGTTCTCCGGGGCGGCTCCCGAACTCGACTGGGCCGCTATCGAACAGAAGGCGAATCAGGCTACCCGCGCCGCTTCGGCTACGGTGTTGGGCATTTTGGCCACGAAGGTGGAAAATATGATCTGCGCCTCCGCCGACCTTTCGAACTCGGATAAAACCGACGGTTTCCTGAAAAAAACGCATGCTTTTATCAAAGGCGATTTCACCGGGGCGTTTTTTCAGGCCGGCGTT
>DBFJSK010000460.1:0-6247 GCA_048403675.1 Tannerellaceae bacterium
ATAGGCCAGTTCCTTTTCGGCAATGCTATCCGGGAAAATATGCAGTTTCAGCAGCTTATTCCATATCAAATTATATTTCTGGCTCCAGGTACCCGGCTTATCGAAGGTCAGGCGGTAATGATCGCCGTCATCGGCCATCTTTTCCCACTCTGCAGCCATCGCTTTCGCTTTTTGGGTATATTCCGCGGCCACGTCCTTTTTACCGAGCAGGTCGGCCAGATAGCCGTACGACGCGATACCCAGGATCGCTTTCACCGACAGATTGGCATTATGAGCGAAATGGCCGGCAAAGTCGTCGGTACACAATTGGTTTTCGGGATCGAGACCGTGCTCCACCAGATAATCCGTCCAGACAGTCAGCGTTTCCCAATGTTTGGCCGCATACCCGGCATTCCCTTCCACAGCCGCAATGGCAGCTGTCATAATCAGGATATTACCCGATTCTTCGATCGGCATGTCGCCGCCATACGTCTGTCCGTTAGCCAGCGGATAGGTACCGATATCGTGCGCAGCGAAAGGTTTCGTCCATTTTCCGCTTTCGCTGTAATAGAAGATATGGTTAATCAAGCCTTTGGCCAGCTCGGGATTGTAAACCAGGAAAATCGGGGAAGAAGGATACGACAAATCGACCGTACCGATCGAACCGTTGCTGAAGTTTTCTTTGGAAGGGAAAAACAATTCGCCGTCAGGCGCTTCCATCAATTTGTGAGCGGCCAGGCACTGGCGATAAGCCGCTGCGCAAAGCTCGGCATACGGACGGCCCCCCACGCGGGTAGCCTCTTCCATTAATTGCGCATTAAACGCTTCGCTCCGTTTCATCAAGACCGGATAATCCTTTTCCGCCTTTTCGAATTGCGAAAAAATCGTTTCCTTGTTGTTCCGGTTCCAATACGGCCGCAGATTCTCCCCGAAATACTGTACGGAGAAGAGGTCGTCGTATCCCAACAGTACATGGCCCTCGGCCCGTTCGGTTTCGCCCAGCAAAGTAACAAGGGCCAATTTGTCATAACCGCCCGTTTTCGAAGCTTTCGGCGCGCCGCAGAGGAAGCTTTGGCGTAATTCGCGACCGTTGCCGGCCAGCGAAGAGGTGCGGGATTTATCGGCCGCCATATAGAAATAGCCCCAATCGATCCGGACATCGTCGCCCTTCTTATTCAGAATCTGTTGGTTGCGGCTGCCGGTTTTAGCATACGCCAAATCCCCTTTTACGAACACGTCGCTCACCGATTCCTGATACGGCTTGTCGAGCGCCAAGGCCGGAGAAGCTTCCACATAAAGCTCTACCGCATGCTTTTTGCCGTCGCCAGCCGTTACCTCGTACGACATATAATTCACCGGACGCGCCAGCAGATCCAAGTCGTCCATAAACATGGGCGCCGTGAAAGCCAGTTTCAGATTCACCGGCCCGCAGGTAAACCGATACGTCGTGGTCATGGCCTGCACATCCACCGATTGCTGCGTAGCCGTACGGGTAAAGAAACGGGTATCCTCTTGTTCTACCAACAGCCCGAAATCCAGCAAACCGCCCCCTACCCGGTTATGGCAATGAGCGGCGATCAGGTTCTCGCCTTTCTTCAACGTAGCCACAACCTCGTCGGAAAGTTTCACGACTTGATTTTTCATACAAGCATTTCCCGTATCCACCACCTTGATGCCGTTCACATAGATCGTCACATCGTCGTCGTGCGAATATTCCAGGTAGATATTCTTACCTTGCAAATCCTGCTCCAGTTGCGCATGCCGGCGCACCCATATAAATTCTTCGCCCCACTCCGTTTTGGCCGTCGTTTCGTTTTCGCGCGTACCGAAAGCGCCAGGCCCTTCTTTCCACCCGGATTCGTTGAAACCGGCCTTTTCCCAGCCCACCGAAGGCTGTCGGGTAGTATACTTGCCCGTCCAGTCGCCTTGTTCCGAGGTTTTCACAAGCGGTATTAATTCCAGTTCCTCATCGCCCATGAAGCGATACGCCTGGCCATCGACCTTCAGCACGCCGATCAACGAAAAATCCTTGCCCGTCCAATGCTTGGTGGGCGCCTCGTATAAACAATCGGTAAACGACCATGCACTGGTATACGGGTCGATCGTGACCAGGGGATAGGCCGAAGCACGAAGTTCGCTCCGAACCGGTTCGGCGGGGGAAGTCGCCGCACAACCGTTCAGGCCCAAGGCGCTTCCTATCAAAGCAGTGGCAGCCGCCAAAGCCGCGGCCCCTGCCTTAAAAGTTGTAAATGTAGATTTCATATGTTCCTATTTAATTTGTTTTTCTATGTTTCCTTTCCGGATAGCCCATTAGCAGCCGGTCAGCAACCAGGTATTAGCCAATTACCCAACCCATCCCCGACCGGTTACCAGAACATCCGCTTATTATCCGATCACCATTCGATACGTACGCTAACGCCCTCCGGATCGTTCTCGAAGCCGAGGCACAACGTCTTCGAGCGTTGATCCCATAATTTCCCGATTTCGGGCACCGTCTTTCCTCCCACCGATACGCTGACCGGCGCTTTGGGAAGCAGGATACGCGAAACATTGGTGGTATGCAACGGACTCTTGGCCACAAACGCATACGAACGCGTCCCGACTTTTTCCTCATAAATACGGGATGCACCGCAAAGCACCTTAGCCTTCGTACCGCGCGCCACCTTCTTTACATTATAAAGATACCCCTGCTCGCCCGGACGGATCACCTTTTCGGTCAGCACAGGCAGGTCTTTGTCGAAAAGATCGATATACACCCCTTTCAGGCAAAGCGGTTCCTCCGACACGCTTTCATCCAGTACGGCCGCGATGGTGTACGGCCCGCGTTCCACCACAAAATGATTCTTCGTTTCCACCGCCTTGCCCGCATGCTTGCGGTAAGCCTCGGCCACCGTCTCGAAATAAGCCGTATCGTTGCCCGGCTTCAACACGAAATGTTTCGGATCTTCGCGCATCACGATCACGCAACCTTTCCCGCAGGCATAGCTGCCCGCAGCCGGCTTGCGCTCCAGGCCCATCCGTTCGAACAAATGTTCCGAGGGAGCGGCATACGCGTTACCCCCCTGATTCCACCATTCCTGCACCGTTTGGTAAGGATCGATGTCCTCTCCGCAATACACCAGGGCGCCCCCCTGCTCTACCCACCGGGCGATATACTCGTGAAACGTAGCGTCCAGCGGCTTCATGTTGGAATACGACATCACCAATACCTTCAGATCCTTGAACGTCTGTTCGAAAGGCGTATTCTCGATATGCACAATATCCACCGGCACGCCCCGCTTCAAAAGCGGCAACGTCTGGCCGTAAAAGCTGGAAAACTGCGGATCGTCGTACCCGGCATGGGTAGGGAACCGCTGGAACATCATCGAATTAGCCATCAACACCCCGATCCCTTTGCTGCCGTTGATAGGCCGCGGCGAGGTGCGGATGTCGTTCAACGTGTTAATCATCACCTGCATCTGCGTAGAATACGAGCGGGGGATGCGCTGCCTCTCGTCGGTACCCGCTATCCGGTACAACCCCTGGTAGATCCGGTCGGGCCACGGCATCACCTCGTACGTATCCACCATCGGATACATCAGTTGGGCGGCAAACGTAGCCTGGTAATTAATCTTATAATCCGTCCAATCCTTGGCGCGGTCTTCGATGGGATCGGTCAGGAAATACATTTCCCGGTCGAGCGGATCGGTCATCGACTTCATACAGCCATATTCCAGGAAAGCATTTTCGAACACTCGTTCCTTCTTCACCCCGTTATAAAACACCGGTTCACGGGCCGTACCCGTCCAGACCTGCGCGATATACCCGTCCACACAATCCAGCGAAGCCAAGCTAGCCTCCGGACTTACAATCTGCCAAGACGTATAATTCACCAACGAATGGGTAGGCACATAACATTTCACCTCCACCCCTTTCGACTTGCCGTACGCTTTGGCATACGTAAAAATCTCGTTCAGCGCCCGGTAATATAAATGATACTTCAATTTATTCGACAAATAAGTATTCTCCGGCGACTCGTGCTGCGCCCGCCAGGCAAACCCGTAGTATTGCTGCCATTCGCTGCGGAAAGCATCGCTATACCCGGCCCGGGCCCAGAACTCCGGCTCTTCCAGGTAAATGGAAGTAATCCCGGCATCGATTACCCGCTTGATCTGCGTTTCCTGCATATAGCGGATAAAACTCTCCGTCGGCACGATATAAGGCGTCAGATACCCATGCCCGATTTCGCGTCCGTCGCGCTCGCGCTGTCCCTCCTTCATATGCTCCCGGCTCTTATCCCACCAGCCCAGGAAATAATCGCTGTAATCCCCCCAGGCCACCCCGGTCATAAACTGCACCTGATAGCCGCGGTTCTTCCACGATTGCATACGCTGCTCGAAGGTAACGCCGGGTTTGTCGGCCGTGCCGTACACCATCACGCCGTCGGCGCGAATATCCGTTTCCGTTTTCCAAGGCTCGGCCGTCTGGAAAATCGTTTTCGCTTCCGGGCCGCTTTGCGCAAAGGCGCAACAACCGAAAGCCGATAAAGCAAAAGCTACTAAAATTTTATTCATCTGTCGTTCTCCTATTCATTTCTTATTTCGCAGCCGGTACCACCTGCATCAAAGCCGGACAGGCACTGGCATCATAACTCTCCATCACTCCTTCCGGACAGGGCCGCGCAGCATCCTTGAAGGTAAGGTTCCGCTTCCGGTCGCGATGCTGCCACGCCGCATCGATCGAGGGTCGCAACCAATCCAGATACGCCGTCTTCCCGCCGTCTTCCACCAGGCGGATGATATACTGCGCGAAAATCGCCGCATAAATCCCCTGCTCCACTCCGTTCTTGAAAGGCAACAACCCTTCGGCATCGCACATCTCGCGCCGCACATGCTCCGCAGCCAGCACCGCATCGTCGAGGTACGTCTTCCGCCCGGTCGCCTTATACAACATCACCGCCGACCCGATAAAGGTAGCCTGATTATAAAGCTGCGTTGTCCAATCCACATCCATACCGTCGCGCCGCTGGAAATGATAGTGCATATTATCGGCCACACGCCCCCGCTCCGTATCGAAGAACACCGGGCGCGCCCAGGCATACACCGCTTCCGCCTTTTCCAGGTAATCCGCCTTTTTCGTAATTTCATACAAAGTCATACTTCCCACGATGGTGGGATAATTGATACAAGCCATTTTGGCATCGTGCGCGAAGTTCCACCACAGGCCGCCCCGTGCGGGGTCGAACGCCTCCTGCCACACATGATAAAAGCCGGAAGCAGCGTCGGCCAGAAACTTCGCATCGCCCGTCAGCTCATAAGCCCGGGCCAGCGAAATGATCCACCACATCATATCGTCGTAAATGAACCATTCGATTTTATTATTCCAATTAAATTTGTCGTATTGCTCGTAGCCGCCCTGGTAAATCTCGTCGATCCACCCCCGGTACTTCGCCTCGCCCGTGCGTTTGTACGCATTCATTACCATATCCCAGTAGATAGCCTGTACCCAGATAGCCGCCCGGCCCTTTCCATCCGACGAAATGGTATACAACTTCATCTGCGGGTCGTAAAAAGCCCGGTGGAACGCATCGATAGCCAACGAAGCCTCGGCGGACGAATAACTTTTTTCCTTTGCCCGGGAACCATCCCCGGCCCAAGCCGCTATCGAAAAGAAAAGAGAAGAAACGAAAAAGAGTAACAATTTGCTTTTCATGGCAATCATCGTTTGAAAACTCCCGGCAAGCCAGGACGGCTCGCCGGGAGGGAATTTATACTCAATCAATCACACAACTAACGGCCGTTTATCAGGGCACGGCCACCTCTTTCGGTTCATTATAATTATACCGGCGGCGCCCATCGATTTCATGATCGATCCGGGCCCCCACGCGCACGTAATAAGCTCGTTTGCCGGGCAATTTCGGGGTTTTCAACGTAACGGTCTGTCCTAAACACCCTTCCATCGTTTCATTATCCAGCCGTACCGAATACCGGTCGTCCTTGTTATTATCGCCCACATACAAGCTGGAAGAATTCACAAACAAATACACGTCCGACAGGTTCTTCTGATACGGCGCCTTATCGGTACCCCGCGTAATTTTCACCTGAGCGGAAATCACGCCTTCGGCATCCACCGCAGGCTCTCCCACCCATTCCACACGCAGGAAAGGCTCCACTTCGAAATCGATCTGGGTCGTCCCCTTCACTTCCCCCTTCCAACGTTCGTCTTTTACCACGCTCCCGTCGGAAGCCGTTTCGTACAAAGGCACGAACGCCCCCAGGGGTTCGATGAT
>DBFJSK010000461.1:0-3049 GCA_048403675.1 Tannerellaceae bacterium
GTTTATTTTATAATTTTTCAATGTGTATTGAAGGATTACTTTTATTTGATTAATTATTTTGTTTTGGTTGTAATTAGTGGTGTTTGTAGAGTCAATTTTGGTCTTTGATTGTTAAATGGTTGATGAATAGGTGCGAAAAATAAAATTCTCGGGTAATAAGTATTAAAATGGATGAGAAGTATTTTCCGGTTGAGAATGATCTTTATAGAAGATGAGGTCAATGAGGTGTTTTAGTTATTTACCTGTTTTTGTTTGTTTTTCGCTCCAGCTCCAACAAAAAGTCTTTCATCGCGGAGCCGTAAGCATATCCTCCGGTCTTCCCGCCAGATTGGATTACCCGGTGGCAAGGTACGATAATAAAGATTGGGTTCTTTCCGTTGGCCGAACCTACGGCGCGTGCGGCTTTCGGCTGGCCGCATCGGGTTGCGAGCTGCCCGTAGGTTATGGTTTGCCCGTAAGGGATGCGTTGCAGTTCTTCCCATACCTTTTGCTGAAAAAGGGTGCCTGTGGGTTGCAACGGCAGTTCGAATTGACGGCGTGCTCCGGCAAAGTATTCGGTCAATTGCCGAATCGTTTCTTGCAATAAGGGGGTGGGGGACGCGTTGAGCGGCTCGGGTTCAGCTACCCAAGAGGCTCCCGACAGGAAGTTGTCGGAAGCTTCCAGGCGTATCCAGCCGATGGGGCTTTGCATATAGGCTATGTGTGTCATTTGTATTTTTCTAAGAGGGCGGTTAATTCTTTTACGCCTTCCGAAGCGCCTTTCTCGATGTGGTGTATATCGTTGCGGTAGGTTCGTACTTCTTTCGGATCGATCAGGAAGACAGGTTGGCCGCGACGGACGTAGTTCAGTAAGCCTGCTGCAGGATAGACATTGAGCGATGTGCCGATAATCACGAATATGTCCGAGTCTTCTACTTCCCGGATGGCAGGTTCGATCATCGGGACAGCCTCTCCGAACCAAACCACGAAGGGGCGGAGTTGCTTGCCATGGGGGTCTTCATCGCCCGGATGAATATCAGGGTTCTCGGCCGGCAGATCGTAGGTTGTGTTCATATCGCCTACCGGGCAGGCTTTCATCAGTTCGCCGTGCAGATGGATTACGTTCGTGCTTCCGGCGCGTTCGTGGAGGTTGTCTATATTTTGGGTGATGATCCTCACATCGAAATCTTTTTCCAAAGCGGCCAAGCCGAGATGGCCGGCATTGGGCGTGGTTTGCAGGAGTTCGCGCCGGCGTTGGTTATAAAAGTTGAGTACGAGTTCGGGGTTGGCGGCGAATCCCTCGGGCGTGGCCACTTCTTCCACCCGGTATTCTTCCCACAAGCCGTCGGAGTCGCGGAAGGTGGAGATCCCGCTTTCAGCACTCATCCCGGCCCCTGTCAGTATAACCAGTTTCTTTTTCATATCGCGATAGGTGTTTTGTTTTATTTAGCCCAAAGATAGGAAAAAAAAGAAGAAAACGATTATACAAAGCTTTTTTCAACAATGGTATTTTTTTTACGCTCCTTTATATTATTGTTTTTTTATTTATCGTCGGATGTCGTTAAGTTTTGATTCAATATTCTTTGGATTTCTTCTTGCATTTGTTGAACTGCAAGATTTTGTATTTTAGGCTTTTTTGTCAATAAGAGGAGTCTTGTTGCTCTCATTTTATTTTTTTTGATGAAAAGCTGGATCTGCATACAATTTGGTTAATAAATAATAAGGATATAGTCGTTCTGGTAAAATCTGAATGGCATAAAGTAAAAGTTTTTCTGCTTCTTCAAATTTCCCAAGAGACTGTAAATTAATGGTCTTTACGTAGTATAGCATCGGGTCGGAACTTACCTTTATTGCTTTTTCTAACCATTGGTCTGCTTTTGCATATTGATGAGTTTGACGAAAACATTGAGTTCCCTCAAATTATAATATAAACAAACTCCGATCCAGCTTCCAAACAGGAGTAGTCCGACTATCCCGTGTTCGATAAGAATTTGTAGATATTCATTAAATGCATATGAAGGGTATCCCACGATACGTTTCTCAACTATTAAAGCATCAGCGGAGGAAAAGTAATTAGCTTGAGCTTGGGCATAAGCGGTAGGAAATCCTCCTAAACCGGTTCCTTTCAAGTAATATTTTGGTAATATGCTTGAAGTGATTTTCCATCTTATTAATCGGCCGTCTGCAGACTCTTTTCTCATCAGATAAACTGTCCATCCTACGCCTGCAAGTATTAATATGAGAGCTGTTTTTTTGAACCAGAACCCTATAATTTGATTCGCTCTTTCTTTCTTCTCTTTTTCTCTGCCATATTGTCTACGATGTAATCTATAAACCCATCCGCAAGAAATTAGAGCTGCTAAGTCGGCGGAACGGCTTTTTCCAGCAGGTAAAATAATAAGGGTTGCAAGCAGACATATCCATGCAAAATAATAAAGTGCTTTATGAAATCTCCAATCCTGAATAAGGTTGGATGGCTTTGATTGGAGAATAAGGTCGAAGGAAATGGGTAATAATACGGCCAAAAAGCCAGAATATGGACCAGGATTGAAAAAAGTACCTGTTAATTTGAAGGCAGCATGATTGGAATTGCTCCAATTGTTTAATTGTTCGATTCCTATAACCACTTCACCTAGACCGGTACAGAGAAGTAATATAAGAAAAAAAGGTTTAAGTAGTGAATAGTTGATGAATATGTAGCGAAGCATGAACCATAGAGCTAATAATTGTGCTCCAAATAAAAGTTTTTCCGGCTCTGGGTTAAGTGCCCAATTATAGGTAAGTGCTATAATTGCTCCATATGTAACTAGTAAGTAGTCGGCTGGGGTTAAAGTGAAATGTGTATTCCTCAAAATTATTACAGATATTAGTATGTTGATGGATAGTGAAAATATCGCATAATAGAACCAGCATACTTTAGCAGAGGTTAGTCCGTTAGCCAAACTAGAATCAGTTGCAAAAGGAGTATAAAGCAATATAGAGATATTTATTGTAAAGAGCAAGAAGATAAATATAGCAAACTTCTTCTTCATATGTTATTTGTTATAGATACTTAAGCAGATGAGATAGT
>DBFJSK010000462.1:0-5604 GCA_048403675.1 Tannerellaceae bacterium
GACTGGGCCGCCAGGCGTAAACTGCCGGCGAGGCACAGCGCGAGGCTGTAGAGGCAGAGGCGGGGAAAAGAGGTGGGTATTTGCATCATAATAGTAGAATAAAGAAAGTGAGCGGGGCAGGAGAGGTAGCCTGCGGATAGATGGAAAACGGCTCAAAACAAGCCGTGCGCCGCAAAAGAAAAGCGTCCGTCAACGGGGTGTATCGGTCGATACAGGGTGCGGGGAACGTTTGGAAATTGTGAAAAAAGGGTGAATCCTTTTCCGAAGAAAGGAGACACCCTTTTGTTTGGGATACGGTTATCCTTTCGATAGGATAATCGTATCCGGTTGTTTGATTAGTAAACGTTCGGGCCTTCTCCGAAGTTAGGTGCACCCTTGTCGTACCATACCCGTTCCTTATTCAGGGTTGCGGGATCGGACGTACTCGGCGTGAAGCCTTCCGCTTCGTAGGCGCTCTTCTTGATGTCGTACATCAGGTCGCTGGGCAGCGGCGTGCTGATGGTGAAACGACGCGGAAGTGCGAAGTTTACATCGCCGTCGCGCGAGAATTCCTGCCAAGCCAATACCTTGCTGTCGCGCATCGGAACACCCGAGCGGCGTACCTGTACATATTGATCGGTCGGGAAGAGCAGGAAGTGGATGTACTGCTGGATGTATACTTTTTCCAGTTTATCCCTTGTCGAGCCGTCCAGCTTGCACATCGGCTGAGCCAGCAAGGCATCGATTTCGCCGTCTTTCAGTTGCAGGGTGGCTTCGTTGGGATCGTATACGCTCGAATAATACGGAATCTTGTTCAGTTCGGCCAAGTGGTCGTATTCCTGAACCGACAGGCGGATACCTTCCTGGAAATAATAGTCTGCGCTCTGCGGTAGGCTGGCGCCCAGCAGGCTCAACTCAGCCAGGTAAAAATGCACTTCGGCAGAAGAATAATGCAGCCCGTACCAAGCGTTGTCCTGGCGGTCTTGTACGGCCGATACATCGGGATCGTCGGGGAAGGTATAATCTTTCTGGCCTTGCAGCAGTTCGCGGTTCAAGCGACAGAGAGGCACATACGATTTTTCGCCCAATTTGAATGACTGGCTATCGAAATAAGCCGTTTTGATGTCGGCATTGTCTTTTGCATACACATTCACCGGTGCGCCGAAATAGCGTACCCACGGTTCGCCCGGAGCTTTCCAGCCCTTGAACACCTGTTTGCCGCCTTCCGTCTGAATATCGGCTACTTCCTTGATATAAGGAGGCAATTCTTTGTCTCTGTTCAGGAATGCCTGTACCACCATCGAGTTGAAATCGTTCTTCTGGAACAGGAAACGCACGCGCGGGTCTTTATTGTCAACCAAGAGCTTGATTAACTGCTGCGAACCGATACCTCTACTTTGCCCGTCAAGCACATCGTCGCCGAAGTGGTATTCCTGCGAACCCTTGCAGTAAATGAAATCATCCTCCGTACCCGACATGATACCGGCCGGGCTGTTGGCTACCTGCTGGGCGATTTCCAAAGCTTTCGCCTTGTTGACGTGCAGCATGCGGACAGCGATTTTCAGTTTCAGCGAGTTGGCGAAACGCGCCCATTTATCCGTTTTTCCTTTATAAACGAAATCTTGTGCGCCCAGGGATACTTGTCCCGGTTTGTTAGCGAGCAGTACATTGATCGTTTCATCAAGCTCGTTCAGCCAGATGGTAAACAATTCTTCCTGCGTTTCGTATTTCGGAGTAAGGGCCTCTTCAGATGAGTGGTAGGCCAAACCGGCTTCGGTATAAGCCAGCGAGCCATACATGTCGGTTCCGAAAATACCCAGGTACACCATCAGCGGATAGCTCAGCACGCGGATATTTTCATAGGTTTCGCGTTCTTTTTCGTCCATGTTGGCAAGGATGTAGTTGATCTCTTCCGCCCGCACTTTTACGTTGATTACCTGGCTCTGGCTACCTTCGTAAGCGCTCATCAGGTTGAGCGACGAACTGTTACCGCTTTCCATCACTACGGCTTGCGCCCACGGCAGCATATATTGCAGGTTATTATAGAACCATTGCTGGTATTTGGACGGTTCGAATTCGGCCAATACATTGGTAAACAAATAGCGCACATCGGGCTTCGTGATGGCCGACGGCTTGGTATTTACTTCCGCAAAATCCTCTTTACATCCCGTCGTGGCCAGAAGGGAGGTTCCGATTAGTGTTGCGGCTATAATCGATTTGTATCTCATAATTGTCTTTGTTTTTTTGATTTAGATTAGAAATCCAGGTTGATAGTAAGCATATAGCTGGCCGTGTACGGGTTGTTCGAACGTTCGCGGAATTCGGCTGCTTTGTTACTACGAACGCCTTCCGGGTTCAGGTTGTTGGGCAACGAGTTGTACAGATACCCCAGGTTGCGGGCGCTGAACGTCAGATTAAGACCCTTGGCGCCGATCTTCGAAGCGATATTGCTCGGAACGCGGTAACCCAGGCTGATTTCGCGAAGCGCCAGGTAGCTCAAATCGTGTACCCAGTAGTCGTTCACCGTAGCCGTACCCCAGCTGTTCGTCCAGTAATGCCATGCGGAAGCGTGAGCCGGTTCCAACAAACCCTGGTTTACCAAATCGGCAAAGCTCTGTCCGCTTACGTCGCGCATCACGCCGTCTACGCAAGTTACTTTCGTACCGTCGGCGAATACGCCTTCGGGAATCACACCGTCGTTGAACGACATGCCTTTCGAATCGGCATAGTTGGACGTCCAAGCCAAACCGCCGTGTTCGGCATCGCGATAATCCAACGATTTTTCGGTATAGCCGTAAGCCTGACCGTAGTGGTTGGAATACGAAGCGATCTTACCGCCCACGCGAGCATCCAATGCCACGTGCAAGCTCAGGTTTTTCCACGTCACCGTCGTAGCGATCGATCCCAGGAAGTCGGGAACCAGGCTGCCTACTTCTTCGGCTACCCCGCTGCGTTGCGCATACGGCGTACGGAAGTCGTCGCGCCATTCCAGGATGGTCTGACCTTTATCGTTCTTTTTCGGCATAGCGTCGGACATCAGCAAACCGTAAGCGCCGCCCACTTTGGCAACCGAACCGACACGGTAGTTACCATAGGCTACGTCGCCTTCCAGAGCGATGTAGTTGGCTACGTTGGGGTGAAGTTCTACGATTTTGCTGGAGTTCTTCGTGAACGTGAAGTCCAGATCCCACTGCCAGTCTTTGTTTTTGAACGGTGTAGTGTTCAATGCGATTTCCACACCTTGGTTCTGGATATTACCGGCGTTGATTAATTGCTTGTTCACGCCCGATTCCGACGGAATCGAAATATCCATGATCTGGTTGGTGGTATTTTCCTTGTAATACGTAGCGTCGAGGTTGATCCGGTTGTTCAGGAAACGCCAGTCTATACCGATTTCCCACGAGTTTTTGCGTTCCGGCTTGAGGTTGGCGCTATACAACTTGTCGGGGATTTTGTTGGTGTAGATGTAGCTGCCGTCGGGTTGCAGGATGGAACCCAGTTCGTAAGCGGCGTAAATCGAATACGGATCGGCGTCGTTACCTACCTGTGCCCAGGATGCGCGAACCTTGGCCAGGCTGATCCATTCGGGCAGATCGAAGGTTTCGTTCAACAGCCACGAACCGCCGATCGAGGGGTAGAAGTAGGAGTAGTTGCCCGTGCCGTTCATGTATACCAGACCCGACGACCAGTCGTTACGTCCGGTCAGATCCAGGAACACCTGGTTCTTCCATGACAGGTTGGCGGCGGCTACTACGGAGAGGATGCGTTTGGTGTTCCGGATTTCGGATTCCGTCTTCACCGTGTTTTTACTGTTGCCTGTAAAATACTGTCCGGGTACGACCAGACCGCCGTCGGTCTTGATCATCTGGTGGCCGCCGTTGGTGGTGTAATATTCACCGCGTGCGAAACCGCCGATATGGAAGTCTTTTACATCTTTATTGAACGTAAATGTGCCGGCGAACGTGGTTTGTTTCGTGTAGTCCTGGCCCATTTCATAGAAACCGTCGTTATTCTGATGGCCTTCGCCCAGTTGTTTGTTTTCCCAACTCGTATAGTAATAGTTCATATTACCTTCCGCGCGGAAGTTCACCCAGTCCATAATCTTGACGTTGATTTCCACCGTCGGGCGTACAACCGTTTCCTTACGGGTGTAGTTGTTGTTGTCGATGCGGAACCAAAGACCCTTGCCCGGCACGCTGGAGTATTTGTCGCCGAAATCGGAGTTGGCTACGCCTCCGTGGAAGTCGCCGAGGTATTTGTCGCGGAAATATTTGGTGTCGTAATTGGTGGGATAAGTACCGGTTGCGAAGCTTTCGCCGATGTTGAGCTGGGCGTTCTTCGGTGTGGAGTTGGCGAAGCTCATCGAGGCGTTTACATCGACGCGTTCGCTGATTTTATGCGATCCTTTCAACAGGAAAGAGTAGCGTTCGAAGTCGTTGTTCTCTACGATACCGCGGGCTTTCTTGTACGAAATGGAGGAGTAGAAGCTTGTCGTCTCGTTGCCTCCGCGTACCGATACGTTGGTATTGGAGTTCAAACCGAGCTGATAAGCGTCTTTCATATTGTCTTCGATGGGCGAATAGGAGGTCATCGTGCCGTCGTAGTTCTCGATCTGCCGACCGTCGTACCGCGGCCCCCACAAACGGCTGGTCTGGCCGATCAGGGTAGGAGCGCCCGACGAGTTGAGGTAGAATTGGTTCAGGTTGTCCCATTTCTTATAGCTGCCGTCAGCGTTGGTTTCGCCGTAGTTGGCGTTACCCGAATAGTTACCGGGGCCGTACAGCATCTGGCGTTTCATGCCGCCGCGGGCCTGGTCGATGCCGAAGGTCTGCGATACGGATACGCCGAAGCCGCTTACGCCTTTGCCGCTCTTGGTGGTGATCACCACGGCGCCGTTCAGACCGCGCGAACCGTAAAGGGCGGTTGCGGCTGCACCTTTCAGTACGGATACGGTTTCGAAATCGTCCGGGTTCAGGTTCTTCAGCATGTTACCGTAGTCTTGTGCGTCAGAGTCCCAGTCGGAGGATTTGTCGCCCGATACGTCGTTCGACAGGATTACACCGTCTACTACATAGATCGGCTGGTTGTTGCCTTTCAGTGTGGAGGCACCGCGGATCTGGATTTTGGTTGCACCGAACATACCACCGTCCGACGAGGAGATTTCAACACCGGCTACTTTACCTTGCAGGGAAGCTACAGGGTTGATCGCGTTGGTTTTCAATTCGTCGCCTTTCAACTCCGTAACGGCGTATCCCAGGGCTTTTTCGGAACGTTTCATGCCGAGGGCCGTTACGACAACTTCATCCAGCTTTTGCGTGTCTTCCGCCAGTTTGACGGAGAGGGTGGGCTGGCCTGTGTACGTAATTTCCTGGGTGGTGTAACCGATAAACGAGATCTGGATGATGTCTCCGTTTTTTACACCTTCCAAAGCGAAATTACCGTCCATGTCGGTGATTGTCCCATTGGTAGTTCCTTTAACAACAACGGATGCTCCGGTGACAGGACCGAAATCATCTTCCACTGTACCGACAACTTTCCCGTTTTGCTGGGAAATGCTGGTAGCTTGCTTTGCTGGTGCCAGGTCGGCGAATGCGTTTCCGGGGAAACCGATCGCGCCGGCGATCA
>DBFJSK010000463.1:0-17832 GCA_048403675.1 Tannerellaceae bacterium
TGGCAGAACCAGCCGATCCAACCCTGGTCGTAAGTGGCATGCTGGTTGCTGCCGTACATGGACGAGTGGCGGAATACCACGGTTCGAAGACCGTAGATGCGGTGAAAGTCCAGCAGGTATTGGTCGGCACATCCTTTCGAACAGCCATAGGGGGAATGAAAGTCAAGTGGTAAAGTTTCCGGAAAGCCCGACGGATATTCCGCGCAACTGTAACGGCTAGGAGATTCGATGAACGAGAGGTTTTCGAAATCGCCGTATACTTTGTTGGTTGAAGAATAGAGGATAACCGAACGCGGGGAATATTTCCGAACCGCATCGAGCAAGTTGAAGGTGCCCAGGGCATTCGTTTCGTAGTCCAGCCGGGGGTTGGCGATGGAGGTAGTCATGGCTACCTGGCCGGCCAGGTGAAAGATATAATCCGGTTGTACGGCTTTGACAACCGTTTCTATATCGTTGGTATTACGGATGTCCGCAGGATAGTAGGCAAATTCGCCTTGGGTACGTAGCCACGACAGATTATCCGCGCTTCCGTGCCGGAACAGGTTATCCACGACGAAGAGTTCTTCGGAGCGGCGAAGTACTTCGGCTGAGAGGTTACTTCCGATAAAACCGGCGCCTCCGGTAATTAAATATCTCATTTTTACTGATTTAAATAGTCTTTTAAACGTTGGTAGGTATCGAACGGTAAGGTAAAACCGGTCAAACGGGTTAGTTTTTCGATCGAGCAGCTCAGATTCATCGCTTCATTTTCCCGGTAAGGCAGCGCGCCGTAATGAACCGGGGAAGCGGAATGCAACTCCTCTTTGCAATACTCGATAATCGATTTCAACGAGAGGCTTTCGCCGCTGCTTACATTCACAATTTCACCCACACATCCGGCGGCGTGTTGCAAAAGAGCATCGATAGCACCGCAGAAATCGTCTATATAAATAAAGTCCCGTTTTTGCTCCGACGGACTTACTTCGAGGGCAATACCCGTTTTGAGCCGGCTTACGATATAGGGAAGAAATTTTGCCGGATTTTGCAAAGGCCCGAACAGATTGCCCGGACGGACTACCATGGCCGGAAAACCGTAATTGCGGTGAAGCATCAGCGCCGTTTGCGTGGTTAATTGCTTGACCAGCGCATACGGTGAATTGGGGGATTCGCGGGTGTCTTCGGTAAAGGGTGCATGCTCGGTGCCGTATTCCTCTGCACTGCCGAATTGAATAAATAATTTTAAACCCTCTTCGTTTTTGAAACGGTCGTAAAGGTTCAGCAAGATTTTCAAATTGGAGGTGACAAGGGCGTCGAACAAAGAAAGATCTCTTTCGGCCGTAACGATGGAGGCCAGATTGACGATATAATCGGGCCTAACCGCCGAAGCGGGAAGGGGGGCAGAGGCCAGATCTAATTCGAAGGTTCGAATGGAGGGATAGGAAGCAAAGTAAGCGTGATCGATGTATTTATCGTATACCCAAATTTGGTATCGACCGCATAAATGCCGCGCTAGGTGCTTGCCTATAAAGCCGCTCCCTCCGATCAGAAAAAGGGTTTGCATTTTAGGGAATAATTGAGGTATAGGTTGTCAATTGATCGAGACAAAGAGAATAAACATTTTCGGTACGATAACGTTTATACCAATCCGTAGTGAGAGCGATCGTGGCGTCCAGATCCAGACGCGGCTGCCAGCCGAGGCGGAATTTGGCTTTCGAGATGTCCAGCATCAGAAGGCTCGCTTCGTGCGGGGCGTGCGGATCGGAAAGGTCTTCGAGAGTACCGCTTCCGTAATGGGTGACGATTTTCGTAGCCATATCCCAAACGGTGGCGATAGAGGTACTACGCGGGCCGAAATTCCATCCTTCACAATAGTTCGTCGGAGCCTCCCACATTTTCCGGGCCAAAAGCAGATAACCGCTAAGGGGTTCGAGCACGTGTTGCCACGGGCGCACGGCTTTCGGGCTGCGGATAGACAAGGCTAGGCCCGATTCCAGGGCACGGATGCAATCGGGAACGATACGATCCAATGCCCAGTCGCCACCGCCTATTACATTGCCCGCACGTACGCTGGCGATCGATTGCCCGTGCGTCTCGTAACGGGATGGGTTGAAAAACGAACGACGCCAGCTCGATATGGCGATTTCCGCCGCTCCCTTACTGCTCGAATAAGGATCGTAGCCGCCCATCGGCTCATTCTCGCGGTAGCCCCAGAGCTGTTCCTTATTTTCGTAACATTTATCCGTGGTTATCATTACCCCTACCCGCACGCTTTTCGTCTGGCGGATAGCCTCCAGAACATGCAGCGTACCCATCAGATTCGTTTCGTAGGTTTCCAACGGGATCTCGTAACTGAGACGAACCAACGGCTGCGCAGCCAGGTGGAAGACGATCTCCGGTTGGTATTCCTCCAGGATCGCTTTCAGATACTCACCCTTGCGTATATCGGCCCTGAGGTCGGCCTTAATCCGGTTTCCGATGCCCGAAAGCACGTAATTATCTTTCGCGCTGTAAGGATCAAGGCCCAAACCGATCACTTCGGCCCCCAATTCATGTAGCCAGATCGAGAGCCAACTGCCTTTAAAGCCCGTGTGGCCCGTCACCAATACGCGTTTGCCCCGATAGAATCCCCCGAAGAGATCCAGCGAATCGCCGGCTGCCTGCTGTGAGTGCTTCGTGTGGCAGGAAAGATCCGAAGAGCGGCCGGAAGGGGCAGCCAAAGGGGAGGCAGGAGAAGGGGCCAAAGGAGTGGCTGGGGAAGGGGCAGAAGGAATGTTTAACTTTACCATACTTTCCAAGGGGCTTTTCCGCTGTTCCACATCTCATTCAATTCCACATTATCCCGAAGCGTATCCATCGGTTTCCAGAATCCGTCGTGACGGAAGGCGTGCATACGGCCTTCGCGCGCTATCGTTTCCAAAGGTCCCCGTTCGAAGATCACCGTATCGTCATCATCGGGGATGTAATCGAACACCGAAGGCTCGCACACAAAATAACCCGCATTGACCCAGTTACGATCGCCGTCAGGCTTCTCCTGGAAAGAGATTACCTTGTCGGTGGCAAGATCGAGCTGCAAGGCTCCGAACTTGCCACCCGGTTTATAAGCCGTCAGCGAAAGCACGCACCCGGAGGCGTCGTGCGCACGCAGGCTGTCGCCGATATTCAAATCCGTTACCCCGTCGCCGTACGTCAAAAGGAAACGCTCACCCGATAGGTATTTCTCAATTCGCTTGATGCGGCCGCCTGTCTGCGTATGAAGGCCCGTATCGATCAGCGTTACTTTCCATTTTTCACTGTGATTGTCGAGGATTCGCACGCTGTTGTCGGCCAGATCCACCGTCATATCGCTATTGTGACGGAAATAATTGGCAAAGTATTCCTTGATGATATATTGTTTGTAACCGCAACAGATGATAAACTCATCGATACCGTAATGGCTGTACGTTTTCATGATATGCCAAAGGATCGGTTTGCCCCCGATCTCAACCATCGGCTTGGGAATTAAATTCGTGGCTTCGCTCAAACGCGTGCCGAAGCCGCCGGCTAGAATAACTGCTTTCATAACTTCGAATATAAAGATGATCAAACGATTAAGAAGCGTGGGTAAAGGCAAACTCCCGGATGCTCTCGATCATATAATCCAGCATCCCAGGCTGCATACCCGGATAGACGCCGATCCAAAAGGTGTTATTCATGATGAAATCCGTATTTGTCAATTCTCCTACTACACGGTAACCCGTACCTGAGGCGCGCATCTCGTCGAAAGCGGGATGCTTTAACAGATTCCCGGCAAACAGGTTCCGCGTCTGAATCTTCCGGCTTTCCAGGAACCCCGTCAGGTCGTTGCGCGTATAACCGGCGTCTTCTTTTACCGAAAGCAGGAAGCCGAAAAAGCTCGGCTTCGAATTTTCCGAAGCCTTTGGAAGAAGCAAACCAGGCGTACCGTCCAGACCCGTCCGCAATGTTTGCCAATTGCGACGGCGGCTGTCGGTGATGTCGGACAGTTTTTCCAATTGGGCGCAACCGATAGAGGCTTGCAAATCCGTCGCTTTCAGATTATATCCGAAATGAGAGTACACGTATTTATGATCGTAGCCTACGGGCAACTGCCCGAACTGCTGCGTAAAGCGATGCCGGCAAGTATTATCCACTCCACCTTTACACCAACAATCGCGGCCCCAGTCGCGGAAAGAATTACAGAGTTTATGCAGCAAGGCATCGTTGGTATACACCGCCCCGCCCTCTCCCATCGTAATATGATGCGGAGGGTAGAAGCTCGACGTGCCGATATGCCCGATCGTGCCGGTATATTTCCATTCTCCCTCCAGGTAATATTCGCTGCCTAACGCGTCGCAATTATCTTCCACAAGCCATAACCCGTGGGCATCACAAAAAGACTTCACCGCCCGCAAATCAAAAGGATTGCCCAAGGTATGGGCCAGCATGACCGCTTTCGTACGCGGCGAAAGGGCCTCTTCCAACCGATTCACGTCGATATTATAAGAAGGTAGTGACATATCTACGAACACCGGAACCGCGCCGTATTGCACGATCGGAGACAAGGTTGTGGGAAAACCCGCTGCCACCGTAATCACTTCGTCTCCCCGCCGGATGCGGCGTTCGCCCAACTCGGCTGCCGTCAGGGTCATAAAGGCCAGCAGGTTGGCCGATGAACCGGAGTTTACCAACGAACAGTATTTCACGCCCAGCGCCGACGACAGGTCGCGTTCGAAGCGCGTAGCCCAAGGGCCGGCGGTCAGCCAAAAGTCCAAAGAAGCATCGACCAGGTTGCGCAGTTCGCGGCCATCGAAATAACGGCCGCCGTAATTCACGAAACTCTCGCCGGGGGTAAAGGTTTTCTCTACGCCGTGCACTTCTTTATAATAAGCGTCCACTAAGGACAAAATCTCTTCTTTGAGTGTTTCTTTCCTACTCATATCAGGATGATTTGGGTTGTATGGTAATTTGTTATATTAAGACAATCTATTGACTATATCGGGGGTTTTATCACGCAAGCGCCGACGATCGCGTAGGGTATCGAACCAGATATTCAGTCCTGTCCACACGGCTATATCCACCAGAAGCAGCAATGTATTATCGAGGGAAGAAATCAGGATAATATTTGTACAACTGAACAGACAAGCCAGACCCAGAATCGACAGCATCGCCTGACGGGCCGTAAAGCCCATGGCCAAAAATTTATGGTGGATATGGTTCCGGTCGGGGGAAAAAAGACCTCGGTGCGTCCGAAACCTTACCAGAATCACCCGGATGACATCGAAGATGGGGACAAGCAGCGTGGAGAAGGCGATCACCAACGCTCCTTCCGATAACGGGGCGAATGCCGGCGTATACGCCGAATAACGTACAGCAAGGAACGAGAGGATATAGCCTAGCGTAAGGCTTCCCGTATCGCCCATAAAGATCTTCTTGCACCGTTCGGCTTCTCCGAATACGTTATAATAAAAGAAGGGAAGCAATACCCCCAGTGTGGAAAAAGCAAGCGTGGCATAAAGCCAAAGTCCTTCATACAGAAAAAGCGAACCCAGCACGGCCAGTGCTACACTGCTTAGCCCCGAGGCCAACCCGTCGATACCGTCGATCAGGTTGATAGCATTGGTAATGAAAACGACAACGAAAAGGGTAAAAGGGATACCTGCCCATGCAGGAAGGTCGTAAAGACCGAAAAGCCCGTATAGATTATTAATCCAGAGTCCCGAAAGAGGAAAAAAAACAGCGGCCAGGAGTTGGATAAGGAATTTGGTACGATAGCGCAAGCCGACCAGATCATCTTTGATGCCGGAAAGATAAAGCAAGGTCAGACCGCATACCAAGAAACAAAATTCGGGTACGACGATAGAAACTTGGGCCGCATCGATAGGGACTTTCAAAAGGTACCTGAGTCCAATAACAAAGGTAAGAGAGAAAAGAATAGTCGGTACAAAGGAAAGCCCTCCCAAGCGGGGAATCGGGCCCTGGTGTATTTTGCGGCTGTCGGGTACGTCGAATAGTCGTTTGCGAAAAGCGACCACCAAAATACGCGGAATGATCAGGCCAGAAAGAAATACAGAAATAGAAAATGCAGTGATTATCAGTAGGTATAGCATTATAAATATATACGTATGGACAGATAAAATTTCGTCAGTCCCAAGAGGGGTTGACGAAAAAAATGACTAGAAAAAACGATCGTTTTTTCTAGTCATTTCATTTCCTAATCAACTTTTTTAATTAACACCTGTTAAACTCAATTTATGAAAAAGAACCTGCTGTTTTTGCTGATGCTCCTGCTGCTTCCGGCGGCCATATACGGGCAAAGCCAAACAACCATCACCGGAACCGTACTCGACACCTACTCTATGGGCATACCCGGTGCTTCGATTATTGAAAAAGGAACCACCAACGGAACCATTACCGATTTCGACGGAAACTACTCGCTGACGGTAGCTAATAAAAACGCCATTCTCGTCTTCTCTTTCATCGGCTACAAAACCCAGGAAATTCCGGCCTCCGGCAAGACCAAAATCGATGTGGTACTCCAGGAAAACGCCGAACAACTCGACGAAGTAGTCGTAACAGGTTACGGCGGTTCGCAAAAAAGAGCCACGCTGACCACGGCTATTTCCAAACTCGACAATACCACCCTGCAAAACGCCGCCTTAAGCAACGCCGGGCAATCTTTACAAGGCACCATCTCCGGACTTCGCGTGGTCAATACCACCGGGCAGCCGGGAGCCAATCCGAATATCGTACTGCGCGGCGGGGCTACCATGACGGGCAAAGACAACGGCGCCCTGGTCGTGGTTGACGGCATCGTGCGCAGCTCGCTGGCGGATGTGAACCCCTCGGACATCGAATCGATCCAAGTGCTCAAAGACGCCGCTTCGACGGCCATTTACGGCGCGCGCGCCAATGGCGGGGTGATCCTGGTCACCACCAAACGCGGAAAAGAGGGAAGCGCGCAGGTTTCGTACAAATTCAAAGGAGGCGCCAACTTCGCCCGTACCGGATACGATTACCTGAATGCGGAAGATTATATCTATTACAACCGTCTCGGTTACAAACGAACCGGCCGCTCGGGCATCGACAACCAGATGGGCTACGGGATCGGCAACAGCTTGTTCGATATTCGTTACCTGACCGACGATACGAAAGGACTGCTGAACGAAGGCTGGCAACAGATGACCGACCCCTACGACGAAACCAAACAAATTCTGTTCAAGGATTATGCCGGCCAGCTTAAAGACGCGGCTTTCAAAGATCCTTCGTTTACACAAGATCATTACCTGAATATTACCGGCGGCAACGACAAAGGAACCTTTGCGGCCAGCTTGGGATATTACAAAGAAGACGGGCTGGTAAAAGGCACGAGTTACGAACGGTTCTCGGGTACGCTGAACGGTTCGTACAAGGTATTCCCCATCCTGACGGTCAATGCCGGCATGACATATACCTGGTCGCGCAAACCGGGCCTATGGATCGGTTCGTACGAATTCTTTTATCGTACCCTGAGCCAACGTCCTACCTGGAATCCTTATCTGGAAGACGGCACCCCGGCCTCCGGCTTCGGTACGGGCGACGGAAACCCCTTGTATTACAAAGATAAATTGACGGATACGAACGGCGTGCGCCGCTCCACGTACAACATCGGTTTCGATTTGGATATTATCCCCAAGAAACTGGTGCTGAAAGGAAGCAGCTCCTTGTATCATGTGGACGACCAGGATGAGAAATTCAATAAATCCTATCAGCAACAGAACTCTTCCACGCCGAACCTGACGCGTGAAGCACGCGCCACGTATAAGAAAGACAACCAGCAACAGCATAGCGTAACGCTGACTTATACGGATAGCTTTGCCGAAAAACACAATATCGACGCGATGATCGGGGGCGAGTATTTCAACTGGAACCGGTTCGAGATGGATGCCAAAACGCAAAATTCGCCGCTCGACGATATTCCGACCCTGAACGTGGGCAGCAATCGCACCTATACTTATAGCTACAAACAGGGATACCGCATCTTGTCGGGATTCGCCCGGGTGAATTATAACTACAATTACAAATATTTGCTTTCCGTGGTAGCCCGTTACGACGGCATTTCCAAACTGAGCGACAACCGCTGGGGTTTCTTCCCCGGTATCTCGGCCGGATGGAACATCATGGAAGAGGATTTCTTTAAGGATTCCAAACTGGCAGCGATCGTGAGCAACCTCAAACCGCGTGTCAGCTACGGGGTGAATGGAAACGTAAACGGTCTGGGCAATTATGATGTGTACGGCAGTTACGGTCAGAAAGATGCCAACGGCACCATCATCACCAATTACAACAATTCGGTAGGCTTCTACAACGACAAATTAATCAACAGCCGACTGCGTTGGGAACAGAGCAAATCGTTCGAAGTGGGGCTCGACCTGGGCTTCTTCGACAACCGCCTGAGTTTTATCCTGGATTATTACAACCGCACGACGTCCGATTTGTTGACCGACCTCGATTTGCCGAACTACACCGGTTTCAGCAGCATCAAGACAAACCTCGGCACCTTGCGCAACCAGGGATTCGAGATGGAGGTAAAGGCGAATATCCTGAATAATGTGAACGGATTCAGTTGGGATGTATCGGCCAACCTGGCCACGGTAGCCAACAAAATCATCAAGTTGCCGTCCAACGGAAACGACAAGAACCGACAGGGAGGTTACCAGGTATGGGATCCGAAAAAAGGCGAGGCGGTCTGGGTAGGCGGCAAGCAGGAAGGCGGCAAACTGGGCGACTTGTTCGGTTTCAAGCAGGATCATATTTTCAAAGATTGGGACGATGTGAAAGCAAATGCCGACAACCGATACGACGCGATCGCCGAACTCTACGGCCCCGCAGCCTGGGCGGCTTTACAAGACAAGACAGGCAAACAGCAGATCGAACCGGGCGACGTATGTTGGGCCGACCTCAACAACGACGGCGTAATCAACAACCTCGACCGCGTGAAGGTGGGCAATATCTTCCCGAACGTAACCGGCGGTTTCTCGACCACGCTTACGTATAAAGACCTTTCGCTGTATGCCCGTTTCGATTACGCCCTGGGCCATACGCTCTATAACGACTTGGCGGCCCGCTCGATCGGCCAGTATCAGGGAAGTTTCAACATCATCGAAGAGGTAAAGAACAGTTGGTCGGAAGAAAATCCGAATACGGATATTCCGAAATTCTACTATGCCGACCAGTTAAGCAAAAAGAACATTACGCGCTCGAACAACGGCCTGACGGCAGTCGATAACAACAGTTCGCGCTTTTATGAAAAGGGCGATTACCTGGCGCTGCGCGAAATCACGCTGACCTGGAACCTGCCGAAGCGGTGGATCAACAAAGCCTTCATGACGGACGCTTCAGTTTACGTCACCGGGCAGAACTTGTTCTACATCACCGGTTATACCGGCGTATCGCCCGAGCCGGCAGTCGATACGACGTATGGCATGGGGATCGACAACGGCCGGTATCCGACGCCGAAGACCGTACTCCTGGGTGTATCCGTAACTTTTTAATTCACGCTTTAAACAGTCAACTCATTTATGAAAAAAATAATCCTCACTTTTATGGCCGCCGTATCGCTGTTGGGATTCACCCGGTGCGATTCGTTGGATATGGAACCGGTCAGCAGCATCTCGGATGCGAATTACTGGAAAACGCCTGATCATTTCAAGGCGTTTAATACGAGTTTGCATTCGTTGCTCCGGCTGCGCAGTTACAATATTTTCCTTTTGGGCGAACCTCGTTCGGATATTTACGGCGATCAGCCGTTCGGCGGGGAGGCTACGCAGGGGGTGGAACGCTTATCGTACAATACGATCAATGCGGAATTTACGGGGATCAGCAATTTTGCCGATTTCTACCAGACCCTCAACCAGGTAAACCTGATGATCGAGAAGACGGAAGCGACCACGTTGCTCGACGAAAAACAGAAAAATTATTACCTGGGCGAGGCTTATGGCATGCGCGCTTATATTTACTTCCACCTGCTTCGTTCGTGGGGGAAAGTGATTCTTACTACGGAAGCCACTTCGGGCAGTACGCTGGATGTGTCGCATCTGGAAAAAGCAGCTTCTTCCGAAGCGGACGTGATGGCGCAGATCAAGAAAGACATCGATGCTTCGGAACGGGCTTTCGGAGATAATTATGCCTACCTGTTCGGGAAATGTTATTGGTCGAAAGCCGCTACCTTGATGCTGAAAGGCGAAGTGTATTTGTGGAGCGGCAGCCAGATGGGCGGCGGCGCAGCCGACTGGGGTACGGCGAAAACGGCCTTGCAGGCTATTCAGCAGCATGCCGGTTTGAGCTTGCAGCCGAACTTTACGGATGTATTTGCCTATGGAAATAAGGAAAACAGCGAGATCATTTTCGCCTTCCACAGCGGCCAGGACGAGTTTACGATGTGGAAAGATTACAACTGGCGCAACAATATGGTTCCCCAGCGGGATTATATGATGAATTATTGCGACGAATCGGGTACGCCTTACAATGAAGTGGAAGGGTATAATTTCCACGGCTTGATGCGTTTCCAGGTGAAAAAAGATCATTATTGGAAAACTTTCCGTACGGAGGATACGCGCCGGCTGGCTACCCTCAAGGCCGTGTACAAAAAGAAGGAAGACGGCACGCTGGAATATATCGCTCCCTTTGCCTACAAATTCCAGGGCGTCACCCTCGAAGGGAGTAACGAACGCAACTGGCTGGACGATTATCCGATTTACCGCTATGCGGACTGCCTTTTGCTTTTGGCGGAAGCCAAAGCGTTGCTGGGCGAAGATCCGGCGGCCGAAATCAACGCGGTACGCGAAAGAGCTTACGGTAGCGAGTATTTTAATGCGCATAAAAACGAAGTGGCTTATCCGAACGACAAGGGCGAATTCTACAACGACAATCCGTTCGAAGCGGGCGATGAAAACGTGATGGAAGCGATTCTGAAAGAACGTTTGCGCGAATTTTTCTTCGAAGGAAAACGGTGGTACGACCTGCGCCGTGCCGGTAAAACGTATGTATTAAAATATTCGACAGCCCGGGAAGGCCGTTTTTTGTGGCCGATCAACGAAGGAGCCTTGACCAATAATCCGGCCTTAGAGCAAACTGATGGTTATAAATAGGTAGGCAAGTCTGTAAGACGTTGTTTTCGTTTGCAATGAATTCCAAAGGGGCTTGGTTCGTTCATAGAATTTGGCTACCTTTGGAATTCTCATTATCAAACCTTCTAAACAAAAATAGCATGAAAAAGAATCTACTGTACCTCTGTTTCCTTTTCCTCATACAAACCGCGTGGGCAGCCGACAGTTTGTATGTGAAAGAACCGCGCATCCCGATCCTGACCGACCGGATAGACAATGTGTTGTTCGAACTGCGCGTTCCCGCTGAAAAAGGAGATATATTGAACCAGCTTACCCTGCAATTTGCCGACGAAACGAATCTGGCCGACATCGAAGCGATACGGCTTTTTTATAGTGGTACGGAGGCCCCTTCCCGGAAGGGCGAGCATTTCAGTCCGGTGACTTATATTTCCAGCCATAATCCGGGTCATACGCGAGCCGCCCTCGCGGCCTACAGCGTCAAGCAAGACGAAGTACGGCAACCGGCACGCACCGTCCGGCTGAACTCCGCCCAACCGATGGTAAAAGGAATCAATTATTTCTGGGTAAGCATCCAGATGAAACCGACCACTCCGCTGACGGCCAAACTGCGCGCCACCCTGCCGGAAGCGCTTCTCGATAACCGCCCGGCCGCGATTGAATGGAAAGGCAAAGCCGACGTGCGACGCATGGGAATCGGCGTACGCCAGGCGGGCGACGACGGCTCGGCCGCTTTCCGCATACCCGGCCTGGTCACGACAAAGAAGGGCACTTTGCTGGGCGTATACGACGTGCGTTACAACAGCAGCGTGGATTTGCAGGAAATGGTCGACATAGGCGTCAGCCGCAGTACCGACAAAGGACAGACCTGGGAGCCGATGAAGATAGCGATGACCTTCGGCGAAAAGGGCGGACTGCCGCATGCGCAAAACGGCGTGGGCGATCCTTCCATCCTGGTAGACGAAGTGACCAACACAGTCTGGATCGTGGCGGCCTGGACGCACGGCATGGGCAACGAACGGGCCTGGTGGAACTCGATGCCCGGCATGACACCCGACGAAACGGCGCAATTGATGTTAGTAAAAAGCGAAGACGACGGCAAAACCTGGAGCGAGCCGATCAATATCACCACGCAGGTAAAAGACCCCTCGTGGTATTTTCTGTTGCAAGGTCCCGGCCGGGGTATCACGATGCACGACGGCACGCTGGTATTCCCGATTCAATTTATCGACTCGACACGGGTGCCGAACGCCGGCGTGATGTATAGCAAAGACCGCGGAAAAACCTGGCATCGCCATAACCTGGCTCGTACGAATACCACGGAAGCGCAGGTAGTGGAAGTGGAACCGGGCGTTCTGATGCTCAACATGCGCGACAACCGGGGGGGCAGCCGGGCGGTAGCGATCACGAAAGACTTGGGCAAAACTTGGACGGAACATCCCTCGAGCCGGAGCGCTTTGCGGGAGCCGGTTTGCATGGCCAGCTTACTCAAGGTGGATGCGGGGGATAACGTGACCGGAAAAAAATTACTGTTGTTCTCGAATCCGGATACAACCAAAGGACGGAATCACATCACCATCAAGGCAAGCCTCGATGGCGGCCTTACCTGGCCGGCGGAACATCAGGTAATGCTCGATGAGAACGAAGGGTGGGGCTATTCCTGCTTATCGATGATCGATCGGGAAACGGTCGGTATCTTTTACGAATCGAGCGTAGCGCACATGACTTTCCAGGCGGTGAAGCTCAAAGACCTGATTCCTTGAAAACCCCATAAGGATACGTGGGGCTTGCCCAGGTTATTTGCCCCGCGTACCTAACCGACAAACAGACTAAATTCACCTTCTAATACCTCGTTTTACATGAAATATAGCTGCTTTCTATGGCTCTGCTTATGTAGCTGGATGACTGCGCTGGCCGCAAAGCCTCTCCAAGGGCCGGTCTTATTGCCGATGCCCCGGCAGATAGAATGGACAAAAGCCGGTTTTACGGCGAAGGAAGTTGCACTCCGAGGCGAAAGCGACAGCATTCCGGCCCTCCGGGAATTTCTAAGTGCACAAGGTGTCCGGATCAATCCGGCAAGCAGGCAAACAATCGAGATGCTACTATCCGACCGGATGGAAGCAGTGCCGGCGAATGCTGAAGAAGCCTATCGGATGACGATAGATCCCGGCAAAATCACCATCGAGGCCGGTTCCCGGCAAGGCGCTTACTGGGCGGTACAGACCCTCCGTCAGTTAGCCGGAAGCGAACCGAATACGGCATCCAAAAAGAGCGGACTGCGGCTTCCCGGCTGCCGCATCACAGACTGGCCGGCTTTCCGTATCCGGGGATTCATGCAGGACGTAGGGCGGAGCTATCTTTCGTTGGAAGAATTGAAACGGGAAATTGCCATTCTCTCGCAGTACAAAATCAATGTCTTTCATTGGCATCTGACCGAAAACCAGGCGTGGCGCTTGGAGAGCCGGATTTTCCCGATGTTGAACGACAGCGCCAACATGAGCCGGATGCCGGGGCAATATTATACGTTGCAAGAGGCTCGCGAACTGGTGGATTTCTGCAAACGGCACCAGGTATTATTGATTCCCGAAATCGATATGCCAGGACATAGCGCGGCTTTTGTACGCACATTCCGTCATGATATGCAAAGTCCGGAAGGAACGAAAATCCTCAAACTTCTGATCGACGAGGTGTGTGAAACTTTCGATGTGCCTTACCTGCATATCGGCACCGACGAAGTAGGCTTCACCAATCCTGATTTCGTGCCCGAAATGGTGGCTTACGTACGTTCGAAAGGCAAAAAAGTCATTTCCTGGAATCCGGGATGGCATTACCAGCCGGGGGAAATCGACATGACCCAACTGTGGAGCTACCGGGGCAAAGCCCAAGCCGGCATTCCGGCCATCGACTCCCGCTTCCATTACCTGAATCACTTCGATACGTTCGGCGATCTCATCGCCCTTTACAACAGCCGGATCTACAACCGGGAACAGGGCAACGACGACCTGGCCGGGGTTATTCTCGGTATCTGGCACGACCGGCTGGTGCTTCCGGAAGAAAACATGATCCGGGAAAACAATTTCTATCCGAATATGCTGGCTATCGCCGAACGGGCGTGGCTGGGCGGCGGAACGGAATATTTCGATAAAAACGGCACCATCCTGGGCGCCGAAGACAGTCCGGAATATCGGGCGTTTGCCGATTTCGAGGCCCGGATGCTCTGGCACAAGGCCCATGTATTTAAGGGATACCCCTTCGCGTATGTACGGCAGACCCAAGTCCGATGGCGGATTACCGACGCTTTTCCCAACGAGGGAGAACTTACACGCGCCTTTCCCCCGGAAAACGAATTGCAAACGAGCTACGAATACCAAGGGCAAACGTATCGTACCCGGGATGTAACGGGGGCCGGGATCTACCTGAGGCATGTATGGGGGCCGATCGTACCGGGTTTTTATAAAGATCCCCAAGAAAATCAGACCGCTTACGCGTGGACGTGGGTATATTCGCCCAAAGCGCAGGAAGCGGGCGCCTGGATCGAGTTTCAGAACTACAGCCGTTCGGAAGCCGACCTGCCGCCGCCTGCCGGGAAATGGGATTACCGCGAAAGCCGGATCTGGCTTAACAACCGGGAAATACAACCGCCTGTCTGGACAGCTACCCACCGGGTGAAATCGAACGAAACACCTTTGGGTAATGAAAATTGCGTGGCCCGGGCGCCTATCGCGGTATCCTTGCAAAAAGGATGGAACAAAGTGTTTCTCAAGCTTCCGGCCGGACGGTTCACCTCCGCGGAAGTGAGGCTTCAAAAATGGATGTTCACGTTCGTATTGGTAACGCCTGACGGAGAAACCGCACTCGACGGATTGGTTTATTCGCCGGATAAACAGGAATAAAAGAACAAGTATCATGAAAAAACAAATGGTTTATTGGCTCTGCCTGGCCTGTCTGCTAGGAATCGGCAAACCGGCGAAGGCGCAAGGATCTGATCCGGCTTCGAATAAATATTCGACCTTCTATTACCAGCGGGCCACTCTTTTTGAAACGCTGCCGGTGACGTCGGAAGATATTATTTTCTTGGGGAACAGTATTACCAACGGCTGCGAATGGGCCGAATTATTCCAGAATCCGCACGTGAAGAACCGGGGCATCAGCGGCGACGTCACGATGGGCGTGTACGACCGCCTGGCCCCTATCTTGCAAGGCAAACCGGCTAAAATTTTCCTGTTGATCGGCATCAACGACGTGGCCCGCGGCCTGTCTGCCGACTCCATCGTGGCCAACGTGCGGAAAATCGCCGGAAAGATAAGAAGCGAATCGCCCGGTACCCGCCTTTACATCCAAAGCTTGCTACCGGTTACCGACCACTATCACCTGTTCGAAGGACATACCTCGCGGGGCGCCCTCATCCCCGAAATCAATGCCGGCTTGAAAGAGGTAGCCGAAGCCTCGCAAGCCGTCTATATCGACCTGTATGCTTCTTTTGTCGACCCGGCCACGGGAAAAATGAATACGGCCTATACCAACGACGGACTGCACCTGCTGGGCAAAGGTTATCTGAAATGGCGGGATGAGATCCGGCCTTATCTGGATGCACAGTAAAAACAAATATAAAAGCTTCATGAAAAAAACACTTTTCCTTTTAGTACTCCTATTCGTGGGATTTTCCGCCGTGGAGGCGGAAAAAATCAAAGTGGCCTGTGTGGGGAACAGCGTTACGTACGGCTACCGGGTAGAGAACCGGGAAGTCAATGCCTATCCGGCCCAATTGCAACGCATGCTGGGCGATACGTACGACGTAGTCAATTTCGGTCATAGCGGGGCCACCTTGCTTCATCACGGCCACCGCCCTTATATCCAGCAGGAAAAATACCGTAACGCGCTGGCTTTCGCCGCCGACCGGGTGGTCATCCACCTGGGGCTGAACGATACCGATCCGCGCAACTGGCCGAACTACCGCGACGAGTTTGTAAGCGATTACCTGGCGCTGATCGATACTTTCCGGCAAGTCAACCCCAAATGCCAGATCTGGCTTTGCCGGATGTCGCCTATCTTTCATTGGCATCCCCGCTTTAAGTCGGGCACCCGCGACGCGTATTGGATGATTCAAAAAGCCATTGAAGAAATAGCAGGTATCTCCGGTTGTAAATTGATCGACCTGCAAGCCGGCTTATACAACCGGCCCGATCTCTTGCCCGACGCCCTTCATCCGAACGCGGAAGGAGCGGGCATCCTGGCGCAAACGGTCTATAGCGCCTTAACCGGCGATTACGGCGGCTTGCAATTGCCGATACTTTATACAGACAATATGGTGCTTCAACGCGATCAGGTTCTGCGCATCGCCGGAAAAGCGGATACCGGCGAGAAGGTAACCGTGCGGATCGGCGACCAGCAACAAGAAGCGATAGCCGGCGACGACGGCCGGTGGGAGGTATGGCTCGATCCGCTCTCGACAGAGGGTAATCCGTATACGCTGAGCATCGCCACCAAAAAACGCAAGTTCCATTTCAACCAGGTGTTGGCGGGCGACGTCTGGCTTTGTTCGGGCCAATCGAACATGGCATTCCGGGTAAACGAAAGCATCCAAAGCGAACAGGACGAGCAAAAAGCATACGCCGCGGGGCGCCCGGCTATCCGCTTGTTCGACCAGAAAGTACGTTGGGAAACCAATTCGACGGAGTGGGATGTGACGGCGCTGGATTCCGTCAACCGGCTACAATACTACCGGCCGGCCCAATGGACGGAATGCAACGAAGAAACGGCGGCCCGTTTTTCGGCGGTAGCTTTCGCCTTCGGACAGATGTTGGCTGATAGTTTGCAGGTTCCTATCGGATTAATTCTCAATGCTGTAGGTGGTTCTCCGGCCGAAGCGTGGATTGATCGGAAAATGCTGGAATTTGAATTTCCGGACATTCTTTACGATTGGAAGAAAAACGAATTTATCCAGGAATGGGCGCGGGGCCGTGCGGTGTTGAATACTAAAAAATCGACCAACCCCTTGCAACGCCATCCTTACGAACCCTGCTATCTGTACGAAGCGGGTATCCAACCGCTCGCTAAATATCCGATAAAAGGAATTATCTGGTATCAAGGGGAATCGAATGCCCATAATAGGGAGGCGCACGAGTGGCTGTTCCAATTGCTGGTGAATAGCTGGCGGAATACCTGGGGGCAAGAGTTGCCTTTTTATTATGTGCAACTTTCCAGCATCGACCGGCCTTCGTGGACGTGGTTCCGCGACAGCCAGCGTTGGTTGCTTTATAAAACGCCTCTATCCGGCATGGCCGTGTGCAGCGACCGGGGCGATTCGCTCAATGTGCATCCTACCCGGAAAAAAGAAGTGGGGCAGCGGTTGGCGCGCTGGGCGTTGCATCAAACTTACGGGTATCCTATCGTTCCTTCCGGCCCTCTTTATCGTTCGGTGGAATTTAACGAAGGAGAGGCCGTGCTCACGTTCGATTATGCGGACGGTTTGCAGACTTCCGACGGCGACTCGATCCGCACGTTCGAAATTGCCGAACACGATGGTTTGTTCGTGCCGGCGCACGCGGAGGTTATGGACGGAAAAATCAGAGTGTGGAACGAGACAATCCGGGCGCCCCGCTTTGTACGCTACGGATGGCAACCTTTTACGCGCGCCAATCTGGTGAACAGCGACGGACTGCCTGCCTCGACTTTCCGCACCGGTAGAAAATAAAACGATGAAAAAACAATGTATGGGAATCGCCTTGGCGTACCTCTTGGGCAGTTTGCTGCT
>DBFJSK010000464.1:0-10552 GCA_048403675.1 Tannerellaceae bacterium
TAATTCCTTACTTTTTTATTGTCCCTTCCTTCTAACCTGCAAGCGCCCATGCCCCCTCAGACCCGCGTCCCAACAAAAAAGACAAAAAAAAGATTCTCTTTTCCTCCATTGGAAAAGAGAATCTCCCTTATATTCTATTTGTTCGTAATCCTCCGATTACTTCGCAAAATAATCTTTTACAGCTTCATTAGGAATCATTTCCTCCTGGAAAATATAAGCACCAGTTTTCGGAGACTTCACCATTTTAATAACCTTCGAGAAGGTACGTCCGTCACCTTTCTTAAATGTTGCAACCGCTTTTTTTGCCATTGTTTAAATCTCCTCTTACTTAATTTCTTTGTGTAACGTCATTTTTTTCAGGATCGGGTTGTATTTCATCAACTCCAAACGCTGCGTCGTATTCTTTCTATTTTTCGTAGTGATATATCTGGACATGCCCGGCATACCACTTTCCTTATGTTCGGTACATTCCAGGATTACCTGAACTCTGTTACCTTTTGCTTTCTTTGCCATTGTTTCTGTTCCTCCAAATTAAGCGTTTAAATAACCTTTTTCAGCTGCCATTTTAATTGCTGCATCCAAACCCAGTTTGTTAATCGTGCGCAAGCCTGCGGCTGAAATATTCAGGCTAACCCAACAGTCCTGTTCTACCCAATAGAACTTTTTCGTAAACAGGTTAACATTAAACTTACGTTTCGTTCTTCTTTTAGAGTGAGAAACGTTGTTGCCAACCATTGCTTTTTTTCCGGTAATTTGACAAATTTTAGACATCTCGTATCTTCTTTTATATTACATGTAATAATTCAAACTGTAAATTCTCCAATCAGAGGGCGCAAAGTAACGCATAAAAATTAACTCATGCAAGTTTTACACCCGAAAATGCACGACAATCTTCACATTCTGAACTAGCATCACGAACAGAAGCAGAGAAGACTTCAAGTAACACTTTACGCTTACGGGGTGCAAAGGTATAAATTTATTCCATTCCGCCACAAAAAACAACGGAAAAATCCGCTCTGAAAATTTGCAACAAAACCGCTGCCCCGATAGTTCTAAAGATAATAAATATATCTTTACGATAAAAATAGAATCATCATTATGGCAGAAACATTCAAAGAAGCGGTCAAAAACCGCCGCAGCTATTACGCGATCAACAACCAGTCACCCGTATCGGACGAAAAAATCAAAGAAATAATCGACTTTGCAGTCGCTAACGTGCCGTCGGCTTTTAACTCCCAGTCCACCCGCATCGTACTCCTCCTGCACGAGAACCATAAAAAGTTATGGCAAATAACCAAAGAAATTCTCAAAGAAGTAGTTTCGGGGGACGCCTACGCAAGCACGGAAGCGAAAATAGACCATTCGTTTGCGGCCGGATACGCCACCTTGCTCTTTTATGAAGACTGGGGAGTGGTAGAAAACTTACAAAAAATGTTTCCCACCTATAAAGACAACTTCCCCGTATGGGCCCAGCAAACCTCCGCCATGCACCAGTTCACCCTCTGGACGCTGCTGGAAGAAGTAGGCTTCGGAGCCTCCTTACAACACTACAATCCGCTCATCGACGAAAAGGTAGCCGAAGAATGGGGCATCGATCCGAATTGGAAACTGATTGCACAAATGCCCTTCGGCACCCCGACGGAACAGCCGAAAGAAAAAGAGATCTCGCCGCTCGACAAACGCGTGCTCATATATAAATAAAAACTTTAAGTGAAAAATATATTTTACTTATACACAGAATTATAAATACCGTATGGAATACGACTTAGCCATTATAGGAGGAGGCCCGGCAGGTTATACCGCCGCCGAGCGAGCCTCCGAGAACGGATTAAAAACCGTTCTTTTTGAAAAAAAAGCCCTCGGCGGCGTTTGCCTCAACGAAGGTTGCATCCCGACCAAGACGCTCCTTTACTGCGCCAAGGTGCTCGACACGATAAAAAGCGCCGCCAAATACGGCATCCAGGCGGAGGGCACGCCGGGATTCGATCTCGATAAAATCGTCTCCCGCAAAAATAAAACCGTGCGCAAACTCGTACTCGGCATCCAATCGCGCCTGAAAGGCGGCGGAGTAACCGTCGTAGCCGAAGCGGCCCGTATTACCGGCGAATCGTTCGGAAATATTCTGCTGGAAGCCGGAGGCACCGCTTACAAAGTAAAGAACCTGCTGCTCGCGGCCGGTTCCGACACCATCGTCCCCCCTATCCCGGGATTGGCCGACTCCGGTTACTGGACTTCCCGCGAAGCCCTCGAAGTGAAAACCCTTCCCCGCTCGCTGGCCATCATTGGGGGCGGTGTGATCGGCATGGAATTCGCCTCCTTTTTCCACAGCATGGGTGTAGAAGTGAAAGTAATCGAAATGCAGCCCGAAATTCTCGGCACGATGGACAAAGAGGCTTCTGCCATGCTGCGCAGCCTCTACGATAAGAAAGGGGTGGAATTTCACCTGGATACGAAAGTCACCGAAGTCCGATCCGGACGAATCGTCGGAGAAAAAGCGGGCCAGCCCCTTTCCATCGAAGCGGAAAAAATACTGGTGAGCGTAGGGCGCCGGCCCAATACAGCCCACTTGGGATTGGAAAAACTTTCGGTAGAGACCCATCGCGGCGGCGTGCGGGTAAACGAATATATGCAAACTTCGCACCCTCATATTTATGCAGCCGGCGACATCACCGGTTATTCCCTTCTGGCCCATACGGCCTACCGGGAAGCGGAAGTGGCGATTCATCATATCCTCGGCGTGGCCGATCCGATGCGTTACAACGCGATTCCGGCCGTGGTGTATACCAACCCCGAGCTGGCCAGCGTGGGCGCTACCGAAGAGGAATTGCAAGCCGCAGGACGCAGTTACCGCCAGCGGAAAATACCGATGACCTATTCCGGCCGGTTCGTAGCCGAAAACGAAGGAGCTACCGGATTATGCAAACTGCTTACCGACGAAGCCGACCGTATAATCGGCTGCCAACTATTGGGCAATCCCGCTTCGGAACTTATCGTAATTGCCGGCATAGCCGTTGAACACGGTTACACGGTAGAAGCATTCGAAAAGACGGTTTTCCCTCATCCCACCGTGAGCGAAGTGATTCACGAAGCGCTTTATATATAAAATGAGGGTGATCGATCATCCTTTTACCGATCCTTTTTTCAACCTGGCGGCCGAAGAATATTTATTCCGGCATACCGTCGAAACGGAAACGGTGTGTATGCTGTGGCAAAATCGCCCCTGCGTCAGTATCGGCAAACACCAGGATGCCGCAAGCGAGGTAAACAGAGTTTTCGCCCAGGCGCACCACATTCTTTTGATCCGGCGATTTTCCGGCGGGGGAGCAGTCTATCACGATCTGGGAAATCTGAACATAACCCTTATCGGGTCGCTCGAAGCAGCTTATCCGCGCCGGTTTACCGACTGGCTGGCCGGCTTCCTGCAACGCGCAGGGATTCCGGCCGTCGCCGATGACCGGCACGCCTTGTATGCAGACGGTTTGAAGCTGTCGGGGAGCGCACAATATGTGCGGAGAAATCGCCTTTTACACCATGCCACCTTGCTATTTTCCACCGATCTCGACCGGCTCCGCCAGGTACTCGACGCGCCCCCCTCCCATCAGCCTACACAGGTTGCCGGCTCGTCTGTACGCCGGCTTTTTACGAAATCGGTAAAAAGCCCGGTCGGCAACGTGTCGGATTTTGGGGAACCTGTGCTTTCGCTGGATGCTTTCCGAGAGCAGTTGCGCCAGGCCATGCTGACAGACCCCACTTCCCCGCTCCGATGCCCGGAGGCGGTAGTATGCAGCCGGCTCGAAAGGCTGGAAATAGAAGCCATCAAGCGTTTAAGGAATGAAAAATATGCTAATCCGACCTGGAATATCCAGACTTATCCCTTGTAATACAAAACTATCCTTTTCTCCGGCTTGTTCTTAACGGAGAGATTTGTTACCGCTCCCTCTTCCGGGAGCCGAGTCCCGAATCAGAAAATTATAAAGACCTATACCTATGGCTCTATTTGAAATAAAAATGCCCAAACTGGGTGAAAGCATTACCGAAGGGACAATCCTGTCCTGGTCTGTCAAAGTAGGCGACACCGTTCAGGAAGACGATGTGCTCTTTGAAGTAAGTACGGCTAAAGTCAGCGCCGAAATCCCTTCCCCCCTTGCCGGGCGCGTAGAGGCTATCTTTTTCGCCGAAGGAGATACCGTAGCAGTGGGAACCGTGGTAGCCACGATTCTGCCCGAAGGAGAGGAAGATACCCCGGCCTCCGGCTCCACCCAAACCTCCGACACGGCACGTACGCAGCCCCAACCGGCTGCAAGCGCCTCTCCGTCGGCTACTCTTTCGGAACCGGCGTTAACGGCTGCCGATGCCGATTCCACCCGGACGCAACAGAGCTTGACTTCCGACGGGCCGGCTCCGGATAACCGTCCGTCTGCCGGAGACGTTTCGGCTACTGCACAACACCCCGTGGCGAAACAGGCTCCTGCCGCTGCCGACCGCTGGTATTCGCCCGTGGTGCTCCAACTAGCCCGGGAAGCGGGGCTTTCGAACGAGGAACTCGACCGGATTCCGGGAACCGGTTTCGAAGCACGGCTCAGTAAAAGAGATATTCAGCAGTATATTCAGCAAAAAAAGAGCGGGTCTGCAGGCGCTACAACCTCTCCCGGAAGTGCAGCCACGACTTCGGCGGATGCCCAAGGCGCACAAAGTGCACAAGCTTCGGCCGCTTCCGCCAACGTACAGACTTCTCCGGATTCGGCAAGCGCACAATCTGCCGGCCTGAAGCAAGCAACAAGTTCGCAAACCGCCGCTCCGGCAGCAACCCCGAAAAAGGCCGCTTCCGCTCCTTCCGCCCCCCCGGTTTCTTCCGGTGATACCCGCGTGGAAATGGATCGGGTGCGCCGCCTGATCGCCGACCATATGGTGATGTCGAAACAAGTTTCTCCCCACGTCACCAGCGTGATCGAAATCGATGTAACCCGACTGGTACTTTGGCGAAGTCGGCTCAAAGACGAATTCTTCCGGCGGGAAGGAATCAAGCTGACCTATATGCCGGCCATTGCCGAAGCTACCGCTCGCGCCCTCGCGGAATATCCCCAGGTGAACGCTTCCGTGGACGGTTACAGCGTGATTCTGAAAAAGCATATCAATCTCGGTATCGCCGTCTCGCTTTCAGACGGAAATCTGATCGTACCTGTTATTCCCGATGCCGACAAGTTGAACCTCGGCGGCCTGGCTGCGGCTATCGACGACCTGGCCCGGAAAGCCCGCGACAACAAACTCTCGGCCGCCCAAATTCAGGGAGGTACGTTTACCATTACCAACTTCGGTACCTTCAAAAGCCTTTTCGGAACGCCCATCATCAATCAACCGGAAGTTGCTATCCTGGCCGTGGGGTATATCGAAAAGAAACCGGCGGTAGTGGAAACGCCCGAAGGAGACAGTATCGCGATCCGGCATAAAATGTATCTCTCCCTTTCGTACGATCACCGCGTGATCGACGGAGCGTTGGGAGGCGCCTTCTTACGCCGCATCGGCGATTTGCTGGAAAACTGGAATGCATAAAAAGCGGAGATATGGAAAAATATGACATCACAAACACCGATAAGGAAACCCTCAAAAAATGGTTTTACCTTCTGTCGCTGGGGCGGTTGCTGGATGAAAAGGCGCCTTCCTACTTGTTGCAATCGCTCGGCTGGTCGTATCACGCGCCCTACGCCGGGCACGATGGCATCCAATTGGCCGTCGGCCAGGTTTTCCGGCGGACAGAAGATTTTCTCTTTCCCTATTACCGGGATATGCTGACTGTTCTTTCGGCGGGTATGTCGGCGGAAGAGATTATCCTCAACGGCATTTCCAAAGCCACCGATACAGCCAGCGGCGGCCGCCATATGTCGAACCACTTCGCCAAACCGGCCTGGCACATTGAAAATGTCTCGTCGGCTACCGGTTCGCACGACTTGCATGCCGTGGGCGTGGCGCGGGCGATGGTTTATTATAAACATAAAGGAGTGGCCATTACTTCGCATGGCGAATCGACCATGTCGGAAGGATATGTGTATGAAGCCATCAATGGAGCCAGCCGCGAACAGTTGCCGGTGATTTTCGTGATTCAAGATAACGGATACGGTATCTCCGTGCCGAAAAAAGACCAGACTTCCAACCGAAAAGCGGCGGATAATTTCCTGGGATTCAAAAATCTGAAAATCATTCATTGCAACGGCAAAGACGTATTCAGCTCGATGAATGCCATGACCGAAGCGCGCGCCTATGCCATCGAACAGCAATTGCCTGTCCTGGTACATGCCAATTGCGTGCGGATCGGTTCGCATTCGAACTCGGATAAGCAAACCCTTTATCGCGACGAGTATGAGTTGGCTTATGTGAAAGCGGCCGATCCTTTGCAGAAATTCCGCCGGATGTTGCTTCGCTACGATCGGTTTACCGAGGAAGAGTTGGCCAAAATCGAACAACAGGCTAAAAAGGAGGTGAGCGCCGCCAACCGGAAAGCGTTGGCCGCCCCCGACCCCGATCCGGCTTCGGTAACCCAGTTCGTACTGCCCGAACCTTACCACCCCCGCAAATACAAAGACGGATTGCCCGATGAAACGCCGACCGGCGCAAAAGAAGGAGAAAAAGTAACCTTGGTTACCGCTATCAATGAAACGCTAAAGGCTGAATTCCGCCATAATCCGGATACGTTCCTCTGGGGCCAGGATGTGGCGAACAAAGAAAAAGGAGGCGTTTTCAACGTCACCAAAGGGATGCAACAGGAGTTCGGCGACAAACGTATATTCAATGCCCCGATTGCGGAGGATTATATTGTGGGTACGGCCGACGGCATGTGCCGGTTCGACGAAAAAATAAGGGTGGTGATCGAAGGGGCTGAGTTTGCCGATTATTTCTGGCCTGCGATGGATCAATATGTGGAATGCACGCACGAATACTGGCGTTCGAACGGCCAGTTTACTACCAATATCACGCTTCGGTTGGCGTCCGGAGGGTATATCGGCGGCGGTTTGTATCATTCGCAGAATATCGAAGGGGCGCTCGCTACGTTGCCGGGAGCTAGGATTGTCTATCCTTCGTTTGCCGACGATGCCGCCGGGCTGTTACGTACCAGCCTGCGCTCGAAAGGGTTGACGGTGTTCCTCGAACCCAAGGCGTTGTATAATTCGCAAGAGGCGGCGGCTTATGTGCCGGCCGATTTCGAAGTGCCTTTCGGAAAGGCGCGGATTCGCCGGCAAGGAGACGATCTGAGTATCCTTACGTATGGGAATACGACGCATTTTTGTTTGAAAGTCGCTGAACAGTTGGCCGCCCAAGACGGTTGGCAGGTGGAGGTGATCGATCTTCGTTCGTTGGTTCCACTGGATAAGGAGACGCTTTTTGCTTCGGTTAAAAAAACGAATAAGGTGTTGATCGTGCATGAAGACAAGGTGTTTTCCGGATTCGGCGCGGAAGTGGCCGGTATCATCGGAACGGAAATGTTTCGCTTTCTGGATGCTCCTATCGAGCGAGTAGGCGCTTTGTTTACCCCGGTGGGCTTTCATCCGATTCTGGAAAAGGCTATTTTACCGGGGGAAGAGACGATTTACAAGGCGGCTAAGAAATTACTGGAATATTGAATTAAAAAAGGAACAGAATGAAAAAGACAGGTTTATTTTATGGGGCGGCCACAGCTAAATCGGCTGCTGTGGCCGAAAAGATACGGCAAGCGTACGGGAAGGATGAACTGGATATAGTGCCGATCGAGGAAGCTGCGGCCCATGATTTCAAATCCTACGATCAGATGATTGTAGGTACCGCTACTTGGTTCGACGGGGAATTGCCCACGTATTGGGACGAGGTCGTGCCCGAACTCTCGCATCTGGATCTGAAGGGGAAGAAAGTAGCTATTTTCGGGTTGGGCGACCAAACGAATTATCCGGATAATTTTGTCGATGGAATCGGCCTTTTGGCGGATATTTTTACCGCAAGCGGGGCTACCTTGGTGGGGCGTACTTCGCCCGACGGGTATTATTTTAACCAGTCGAAAGCGCTCCGCGACGGGAAATTGCTGGGATTGGCTATCGACATCGACAACCAGCCGGATTTGACGGATGAACGGGTTCGGGAGTGGGTGAAACAAATAAAAGAGGAATTTGCAGCTTCAGAAGGGAAATAGTCTGCCTTGTTTTTTTATCGATCTTTCCGCATGTTTTGCCGACCGACCGGGTAGGCTGGGTAAAAACGACAGTTTGCCACCGGTTGGTTTCACTTGCTTTTGGCTTACGCCAGCTCCCAGGCGGTCTTCATGCCGACTTCATGCCGGTGTATTTCCGGGAAATCGCTTGCAATTCGATTTTCCGGAAATTTTATATTAAGAGGCCTTTTCAAGGATAGTAGGATCGTCCGATTTTTTCTTCAAAAAGTCGGGCCGGATGGCATAGGCTTCCATCACATCGGCCGGAATGGGTTGCAAAAGTGCTTCGGCTTCTTTTTCCGTCAAGGTAGGATCGAGCCATCGGTTTTCTTCCTCCCTCAACAGAATAGCCGGCATCCGACGCCGGGTGTTGTGAATATAAGCAGTCAGCGGATTGGCGGTAGTGGTTATCATAGAAAAAGTATAATAACGTTTGGCAGCCTTTTCGTCGAACCATTCGTCGTATACCCCGGCAATCGAAAAGATAGGTTCCGTTTTGAGAAAGAGGTAATAGGGAATTTTACGGGTTTCTTCATGCCGCCATTCAAAGTAACCGGTCGAAGGAATCAGGCAGCGTTTGCGCCGGGCCGGCTCGCGAAAAGAAGGCTTGCGGAAAAGCGTTTCGGCCTTTGCATTGAGCGTCATCCGCCGTATTTCATCGGCATCCTCTTCCAATTTCGTCCAGAAAGGGATTAGCCCCCACCGGAAAGCTTCCAACTCATCCTGGTCGGTGACAATGGGACAAAGGGGAAAATTAAAGGCGTTGACATGATATTGCTCGCCGATAATTTCTTTTACGATCTCGATCACATCGGTTTTCCGGCCGTAACGGGCGGCCAGGTCTTTCACCTTTTTCGACATGGAATTATGGAAACACATAGGCGTTTATATTTAAATCAAACTGATGTGTATACAACAAACCGGGCGCCCTTCCGGTTCGGAACGCCGTACGGAACAAAGATACCTAAAATTCGCCGTTTTTTAATTGAATGGCAAAAACCGGCCCGAAACTTTTACCGCACTTAGATAACTAAGCCGGTTTGGTCGCCACGAATGCCCGGCTTCGCGGACAGGCTTAGCTTTCATTTTTTAGTGTCATTTTCCTAGATATTTTTACATCTGGCCCTTTTCCTGAGATAAGATAAGTTATAACGGTTAATAAATCATACCGGAAAAGAGCCTACGTAAACCTATAAAATACTGATAATGTTATGTATGCAGATCTAGATCCAAGTCAATCAGTTTAGTAACATTAAAAGTTTCAGCTATGTTTTATCATGTAAAAGATTTGCAATTCAACGCTCGGGTATCCCAACCGGATCCGCGTTTCGCCCGTTTACTCTTGGAGCAATTCGGAGGGTCGAATGGAGAATTGAAAGCTGCTATGCAATATTTCGTGCAAGCCTTCAGTTGCCATAATCCTTATCCCGACAAGTACGATATGTTAATGGATATCGCCACCGAGGAATTAGGCCACCTGGAAATTGTAGGGGCGACTATCCAGATGTTGCTGGGGCCGATCAACGGTGAGATGAAAGATGTGGTGGAAGATATGAGTATCATGAAGATGATGGATGGAAAACCGGCTAAAGACGATTTTATCCACCAGGCTATGGTGAATCCTCAATTTCTGGTGTTGGCTCCGGGCAGCCCTATGCTGACCGATAGCAACGGAAATCCCTGGAGTGCCACCTATGTAACGGCCGATGCCGAATTAACGGTGGATTTGCGTTCGAATATTGCTGCCGAATCGCGTGCGAAAATCGTGTATGAATACCTGATTCCGTTTACCGACGATCCGTATGTAAAAGAAACGCTCGACTTCCTGATGACGCGTGAAGTAGCGCATTTCCAACAGTTCCAAGCTGCTTTGGAAAGCATTCAACCGAATTTCCCGCCGGGTATTTTCCAGACGAATCCGAAGTATAGCAACCTTTACTATAACACGTCGCAAGGAGAAGATGCCCGCGGCCCGTGGAATCAAGGAGAAAGTACAGAGTTGCAGGAAGAATGGCAGTATATCGAAAATCCCTTTGAACAGGTCAGAAGCACGGACGGATTACTTGATATAGAACCTACCGGCACGAACCGGACGGAGGAGGGCGTGAAGCAGATGGATGAAAAGCTGGCTAAAGAGCGCAGTAATGAAATCGTATCGGCCACTCCGAAAAAAGATATGCAATGGAGCGATTATCCCGCACCGGGAAAATCGGTTAAGAAATCTTCGCACTAAAGTGCATCCAAATGCATCCCGACAAGCCGGCGGCGGCTCATCATTGTCTGTTTTCTTCCCTACGGCGGTTAGGGAGATTTCCCCCAGTGAAAGAGGTGTACCGAAAAAAGAGGGATGTAAAGGATTTGGCTTTAAAGCGAAATACTATT
>DBFJSK010000465.1:0-7901 GCA_048403675.1 Tannerellaceae bacterium
TACACACCGCTTTTTTTGCCACAGCCATACACTTGGAAACAGTTCTATTTTTGAAACAAACATACTTTTCGAATATAAACAAAGCAGTTACTAGTTAAATGACACTAAGTAAAATCGATTATTGGAAACAGCAGGTACAAGACGGCCATCTGCTGAACGAAGCGGAGGCGCTTGCCCTGGCCGCCGAACCGGACAAGGAGGCCTTGTACGCTGCGGCTCACGAGCTGACCCGCCATTTTCTGGGGAACAAATTCGATACCTGTTCCATCATCAATGCCAAAAGCGGCAATTGCAGCGAAGACTGCCGCTGGTGCGCTCAATCGGGACATTTTGCGACCGGGGTAACCCTTTATCCGCTCGTACCGGCCCAGGAGTGCGTCCGACATGCGGTATACAACCGCCGGCAAGGGATCGGCCGTTTTGCCCTCGTTACCAGCGGCAAACGGGTTTCCGATGGGGAGATGGAAGCAATCGTCGCTACCGTCCGTCAAATCAAGGAAGCTTCCGACATCGCATGTTGCGCCTCGATGGGGTTGCTGACGCGTTCTCAACTGCAAAAGCTGTACGACAGCGGAGTGGAAAATTACCACTGCAATATCGAAACAGCTCCTTCTTATTTCAGACAGTTGTGCACCACCCATACCATCGAACAGAAAATGGAGACGATTCGCGTAGCCCGCGAAATCGGATTCCGCATTTGTTCGGGAGGCATTATCGGCATGGGGGAAACGAGGGAACAGCGTATCGAAATGGCGGTCTTCCTTCAGAAAGCCGGCATTTTATCCATCCCGTTGAATTTGTTGCAACCCATTCCGGGCACGCCGCTGGAAGATACGCCCCCGCTCAGCGAAGAGGAATTTCTAACAACTATCGCCTTGATGAGATTCATCAATCCGAAAGCTTATCTTCGTTTTTCAGGCGGTCGGGCCCGGTTGAGCGAAACGACCCAACGCAAAGCCTTGTACATCGGCATCAATTCGGCGATTGTCGGCGATTTGCTGACTACGCTCGGCAGCCGCGCCGAAGCAGACAAAGCCCTTTTCCGTTCGGAAGGGTATTCACTCACCGAAAATACCGATTGGACCCGATGAATACGTCAGATTTACTTCAATTCGACCGCCGGCATCTCTGGCATCCCTACACCTCTACCCTCGATCCGCTGCCGGTTTATCCGGTAGCTGCGGCCGAAGGAGTGACCATCACCCTAGCCGACGGGCGCAGGCTGATCGACGGCATGTCGTCGTGGTGGGCGGCAGTACACGGCTATAATCATGCCGTACTGAACGCCGCCGCCGAGGCGCAATTAAAAAAAATGAGCCATATCATGTTCGGAGGTTTTACCCACGAACCGGCCGTGGAACTCGGCGCCAAACTTCTGCCGCTGCTTCCTTCGTCGATGGAAAAGATTTTCTTTGCCGACAGCGGGTCGGTAGCCGTCGAAGTAGCGCTGAAAATGGCCATCCAATACTGGCAATCGCGCGGGAAAGGCGCCAAACATCATTTTGCCACGATCCGCAGCGGTTATCACGGAGATACCTGGCACGCCATGTCGGTTTGCGATCCGGTGACAGGAATGCACGGTTTGTTTGCCGGCAGTCTGCCCATTCAATATTTCCTTCCGCAACCGGCGGTAAAATTCGGCGAAGTCTGGCGGGAAGAAGCCATCCGGCCCCTGGAAGCCTTGCTGGAAGAAAAGGCAGAAGAACTGGCGGCATTGATTCTGGAACCGGTCGTACAAGGCGCCGGGGGCATGTATTTCTACTCGCCCCGCTACCTGACGGAAGCGCGCCGGCTCTGCGATCGCCACAACGTTTTGCTGATTTTCGACGAGATCGCCACCGGATTCGGCCGGACAGGCAAACTCTTCGCCGCCGAACATGCCGGAGTGGAACCGGATATTATGTGTATCGGCAAAGCCCTGACCGGCGGCTACCTGACGCTTTCCGCTACCGTGACCACAACACCTGTGGCCGATACGATTTGCTCGGGAGAAGCGGGTTGCTTTATGCACGGCCCTACGTTTATGGCCAACCCGTTGGCCTGTGCCGTAGCCTCGGCCTCGGTTTCTCTTTTGCTACAAAGCGGATGGCAGGAAAAGGTAGGCCGCATCGAAACCCAATTGCGGGAAGAGCTGGCCCCGGCCGCTTCGTTGCCCGGCGTAGCCGAGGTACGGGTATTGGGTGCGATCGGGGTGATCGAAATGAAACAACCGGTGGATATGGCGCTCTACCAGCGCCGGTTTGTGGAAGAGGGCATTTGGGTGCGCCCCTTCGGAAAACTGGTGTACCTGATGCCGCCCTTTATCATCCGCCCCGAAGAATTGACCCGGTTGACTGCGGGCGTTTGCAAAGTGATACGTGAAAAATAAATTTATATTCCTACAAATGAAAGATTACAGGCACTTATTGGAAACGTTGGAAACAGCCGGGCAGCTACGCCGCCTACCGGCAATCACCCACGAAGAAAGACACATAAAAACCACCGGCGAGTGGATGCTGAACCTTTCGTCGAACGATTACCTGGGATTGGCGGTGCGAAACGACTTGCGAGAGGCCTTTCTGGCAGCATGGAAAGCGAACGCGTGGCCCCTCTCTTCCTCTTCCTCCCGGTTGCTTACCGGCAACTTTCAGGTGTATACCCAACTGGAAAATCTGCTGGCCCGGCGTTTCGAGCGGGAAGCTGCGCTGCTATTTAACAGCGGTTACCATGCCAATACCGGGATATTGCCGGCGCTGGCCGATAAACAAACGCTTATCCTCGCCGACAAATGGGTGCATGCCAGTCTGATCGATGGAATCCGGCTCGCAGGCGCCCCGTTCATCCGGTACAAACACAACGATTACGCACAGTTGGAGAGGTTACTGGCCAAAGAAGCGGCGTCCTACGAACAGGTGATCGTGGTGACGGAAAGTATTTTCAGCATGGACGGCGATACGGCCGATCTCGTCCGGCTCACCGACCTGAAGAAACGTTTTCCGAACTTGTTGCTGTATGTGGATGAAGCGCATGCCGTAGGCGTGCGGGGCGCCACCGGACTCGGCTTGGCGGAAGAGACGGGTTGCATCGGAGAAATCGACCTGCTGGTCGGAACGTTCGGAAAAGCCCTGGCTTCCATGGGGGCTTATGTGGTTTGCAGCCGGGTTATCCGTGAATACCTGGTCAATACCATGCGTCCGTTGATTTTCAGCACCGCGTTGCCGCCCGCCCAGATTGCGTGGACTTATTTTTTGTTCGAACGGCTGCCCGATTTTGCCGCACAGCGTGCACAACTAGCCACCGTCAGCCGGTTGCTTCGGGAAATGCTGGCAGGCAAAGGGGGCGAGATCAGTGCCAGCCATATCGTGCCCTATATGCTGGGTACCAACGAAGCATGTATCGAAACCGCCGAGCAATTGCAACGCAAAGGCTTCTATTGCTTGCCCGTGCGGCCGCCTACCGTTCCGAAAGGCACCTCCCGGATTCGTTTCTCTCTGACGGCGGCAACCACTGAAGCGGAGATTCGCAAACTGCGGGAAGCCCTCTACGACAACAAACTTCCGGCAAACGGAACCGTTTCCCCGCTCTCCAACCCGGCCCCAACGAACGCATACACCACAGGCTTATGAAAATAGATAAACAACTTCATCCCGAGGCTTCCCGGCTGATTCTTTTTTTCAACGGGTGGAGCGCTCCCCCGGCGCTTTTCCGGCGCCTGGCCGTGCCCCCCGGAACCGATTGTTGGATTGCTTACGATTACCGCGACCTGACTTTCGACGACGCCATCCGGCACTATACAGACATCCGGCTGATCGCCTGGTCGCTAGGCGTATGGGTAGCGGAGCAAATCGGACGCCGCTATGCCTGCCTGCCAATCCGCTCGGCGGTAGCTGTCAACGGGACATCCCGTCCGATCGATGCCGCCTACGGTATTCCGCCGGCCTTGTTCGAAGGCACGTTAACCCATCTCAGTGCCGAAGGAATCGACCGGTTTACGCGTCGGATATGCGGTAACCGGGCTATTTGGGAAACTTACCGCCAGGCCCCCGCACGCCCTACCGAAGCGGTAGCGGAAGAGTTGCTTAGCCTGCATCAGGCCATCCTGTCGGACGAAACACAAAGGGTACAAACGGTTCAGGATTCCCTACAGACTTTTCCGTTGGCTACTTCGCTATCCTCTCCGCGCGCTTCTTTACGTCCTTCTTCGCTATCCTCTCCGCTGCCCGCATCCCCCCCGGCCTACATCCCCTGGAGCCAGGCCATTCTTTCCAGACACGACCGGATCTTCCCACCCGAAAATCTGCACCGTTATTGGAGCGGCCGCTGCCCGATCCTTGAACCGGAAGCTCCGCATTATCCTTTTTATCTATGGACACAATGGAACGAACTATGGAAAGTGTAAAGGAAACCCGTATTTGCCGCCGTTTCAGCCGGGCGCTTACCACGTACAACCAGTACGCCGAAGCGCAGCAAATCATCTGCCGCCACCTGGCGACCCTTTTATCTACGTATACCGACAACCGATTCGGGCGCGTATTGGAAATCGGTTGCGGCAGCGGCGGATTCACCCGGCTCTTGCAAGCCGGGTGCCAGATCGACGAATGGGTCATCAACGATTTATGTCCTGATTGTGCGCCGGTGATTCAATCGCTTTTTCCAGACGCTTCCCGACCGGTTGATTTCCAAGCCGGAAATGCGGAAAAACGATCTTTTCCCGGAAAATACCATCTCATCGCTTCAGCTTCAGCCTTCCAATGGATGGACGACCTCCCGGTTTTCTTCGAAAAGCTGGCCGGCCACCTGACCGGAGGCGGCTATCTGCTGTTCAACACCTTTGCCCCGGACAACCTGACGGAAATCCGGCAACTGACCGGGCAAGGACTGAACTATCCCTCTACCGACCAGTTGAAAACATGGCTGCTTCCCCATTTCCGGCTGCTGCATGTAGAAGAAACGACCATCCGGCTCACCTTCCCTTCCCCGGAAGATGTGCTGAGACACCTGAAATATACCGGCGTCACCGCCACCGGGAGCGCACAGCCCTGGACACGCCGCATCCAGTCGGAATTTTGCCGGCGTTACCGCGACTTATTCCCGACCGAACATCACCAAGTAACCCTCACGTACCGGCCGGTTTACCTACTGGGCGTGAAAAAAGAAAATTAAAAAATGAAAGGAACTGTATTTTTTGTATCCGGCATCGACACCAATGTAGGAAAAACGATCGCCACCGGGCTGCTGGCCCGTACCCTGGCCGCCAAAGGCCATTCGGTTATCACCCAGAAAATGATTCAGACAGGCTGTACCCGAGTTTCGGAAGACATCGAAATGCACCGGCGCCTGCAAGCCCTCCCCCTCCAGCAAGAAGATCTGGACGGCCTTACCTGCCCCTACCTGCTAAGCTATCCTTGTTCGCCCCATATGGCCGCCGAAAAAGACGGCGTGACCATCGACCCGGACGTAATCACCCGGGCCACCGAACAACTCCGCCAACGATACGAGTACGTACTCTTGGAGGGCGCCGGCGGCCTGATGGTACCCAGCCGGCAGGATTCGCTTACCATCGATTATATCCGGGAAAGAAATTACCCGCTTATTCTGGTGGCCAACGGCAAACTAGGCAGCATCAACCACACCCTGCTCAGCCTTTTTGCCGCCCGGCAGTATGGAATAGAAGTCAAGGCTCTGGTATACAACACCTATCCGGAAGAAGACAAGCTGATCGAACAAAATACGCTGGATTACCTGCAACGCTATTTGTCGGAGGAATTTCCCCGCACGCCGCTTATCTTGCTACCCGACACAGAGCGTACGGAAAACGCTACCCTCGCAATCGATCTGTAACGCGCTTCCCCGGCCGCTGCGCCGCCCGGTTCACAACTGCGTAGTGCGAAGCAACTCCGAAACCTTCGCATCCGCGCGGTTGCGGATAGCGGGCGTTAGGCTATCTTTGACCAAGTGAAGTACAAAGCTCATCACAGCAATATCGTCGGTAAAACCCATCACCGAGAGCACCGCCTCCGGCAGCATATCGAAAGGCAGGATAAAATAGCCCAGCCCTCCGATAATATAGGCTTTATGCCGTACGGGCACCTGGGTGTCCTGTAGCATATAATACAATTGGAAAACCGGACGGATCACGGTAGCCCCCGCTTTTTTTGCCATCCGTCCGATCTTTTCCCATAATTTTTTTTCAGAATAATAGGTTCCGTACTTTTCGATTTCGTAAACCTCTTCGAAAGGAACATCTTCGATGTATTTTTCTTTCATTTCACCCATTTTTATGCATTGTAAACGTAGCAAATATAAAAAAAATCGCAATAAAGCCGGGGCAGGTTAAGAAAACATAGCATTCCTTAGCGAATCTACTTACAAATGAAGCTGCAACCCGATCGATACCGGATGCACCTTGGGCCCTTTTCCGTTTTCAAACAGCGTAAACGGCGCATACTTCGCATACACGCCGATCCAGCTCAGGCCGGCCTGCACCAAAAAATCCATCGACACCGGACGCAGATTCATTCCCCCGTCCATCTTCTCTTTCCGCTTTTTTCCGGCCGCATCCACATACACCACCCGCGAAGAAGAACAGGTTTTAACCACGCCCACCACGCCGGCCGAAACGAAAAACTCCGTGTCGCTATGACGGCGTTTCTGCCATTCCAACAGCACCGGGATCGTCAGGCTGGTGATATTCAATTTGCTTGCCCGCATCGTTATGCCAGCCGGCATAGGCTGTATCGAGGTCACGCCGTTCACTTCCTTCAGATACTCGTTACCATCGAGGCGGTAGCGGCTCCAGCGTATCCCGGCGCCTGTCACGACGGCCCAGTGGTAGCGGGAAAAAGGAAATGCCTTTTCCATCACATTCAGGTTATATTCCAACGAATTTCCGCTTCTGAGTGAAAGCCCGTCGATGTCGTTCACATGCAAACTTCCGTCCGCCAGGTTGGCAAATCCCATTCCGAACCCGGCCCAGTGCGGATTGAAATTTTTATCCCATGTAGGCACCGGAATCCGGAGCGACTTTACATGCCGGCGTTGTTCATGTGTTTTTCCATCCCGGTAATGTCCTTCGAACACCAATTCCGATTCCACGGAATCGCCTTCCGACGTCAGCTCGTACACTTTCACCTTCAGCCGCTCGCCCCGCTCTTTCACTTCAATCCGTTTGTTGCCCGCGGCAAGCACCGTATCGGCCGCCAACTTTTCCTGTGCGGTGGCCCATCCGCCTGCCAGAGAAAGGCAGAGCGCTCCCAAATAAAGTATTCTTTTCCTCATTTCGAATTTGTTTTATACTGATTTTTTAAAAATCTTTTTTGGTAAAGAGCAACGTAATCAAATCGTCGCTGTCGAGATCGCCTTCAATGTACACCAGGGTAATTACTCCCTTCTTATTCACTTTGAAAAGGATAAACCGATTCATATCCTCTTCCGTTCCCGGCAACTGGTAATAGGCCGAAACCACCTCGCCCCCATCCGTCACTTCCTTGATTTTTCGGGCGCCCTGCTGGTCGGCTTCCAAACAGCGGCGGGTATAACGAAGCGCTTCTTCGTCCTGCCGGATCGTAATGCTTTTATAGCGCGTCATTCCGTACGTTTCCAGCATTTCGTTGGAGAGTTCCACCATGGTGACATTTTTTTTCTTCCCGTACCGAATAAAAACCTGTTGGATTTTCAGATCTTTCTGCGCCTCGCGGGCCGACAGGGAAACGGGCGCCAAACAAGCCGCTATCCACACGAACAAAAGGATGTATTTCAACTGTTTCATATATCGACTGCTAATTAATCGTTATCGTTAAATAAAGAACGAAGTTCCTCCAATTGATTCTCCACCAAAGCGCGACCGGTTTCGTCGGCGCTGTCCTGAGGTAGGGGAAAATAATCGTCGGGCGAAGTGGCTACTTCTTCCAACGCCTGCAAAG
>DBFJSK010000466.1:0-4564 GCA_048403675.1 Tannerellaceae bacterium
CGGAAGTTATTGAAGTTAAGCGACCGGTGGTTAAGGAAACAATGTACTCAGGTAATGAGACGGAATATGAGGACTATATCACCACGCGCGCGGATGTGATACACGATTCCGGCCGGCGGGGAATCCTGGCCGGCGAGATCGCGGTAAGCTATACTGTTCGCTTCATTATCCGGCTATATCATCGGATAATGCCGGACATGATAATTATTCATAAGGGGATAAAGTACCGTATCTGTGATATTAATCCTGAAAAACGGAAACAGTGCATAACTATAACCGGGGAGGTGTGGAATGAATAGTGTAGCATTCGATTCGCGGCAATTCGATGCAATGATGGAGAGCCTTACCGGCCCAGAGCTTAAGAAAGCTGCCTTGCGTACTCTTCGAAGCAGTGCGAATATCCTCAAGAAAGAAACTGAGAGACAATTCCGTAGCAAGGTGAATATTAACGGAATACGTATAAAGTATAAAAATAAAAAAGGAAAGGAGGTAACGAAGTGGAAACGGATCGCTACGGTTAAGGTAGACCCAAAAGAGCTATCCGCGAAGGTGCATATACTTGCGGACTTTAGAGCCAAGTTCTTTGAGATGGGGACAAAAGAGCGAAGAACCAAGGGGCATAAAGTAACTGGGCGCTATCGTCTACGGCCCGGTGGCCGAGTATATAAGCGCCGAAAAGGCAAGGGAGGCGCCCGAGGACGGATAACCGCGGGTTGGCACTTTCGGAAGGCCCAACAATTAACAGAGGGGCCAATTTTTGAAAACATCGACAAATTGATGAGTAAGGAACTGATTAGAATTTCAAAGAAGCGATGAAAGCAAACGAAATTGGAAGAGTAATTAAAGCGCGACTGTTGGCCTCTGCAGAGGTTACGGCGCTGGTTGGGCAAAAGATATTCCCAATTGTGGCCGTACAGTCTACGCCGGCACCTTATGTAACCTATTGTCGAACCTCTGTTAAGCCGGGGTATACCAAGGATCGGAAGAGCTTAACCGATACAGCGACGGTAGAGGTAACAATCTACGCACCCACCTATGAACAATCGATCGCGATAATGAATGCCGTCGATAATGCCCTACAGGGGTTCAGGGGGACACTGGAAGACGTCGAAGTTGATAGGATTCGGGAGATTAATTCGGAAGAAGACTTTCAAGACGGCGCGTATTTGCAAAATTTGGTATTTGAAATCGATATAAATAACTGAAAATATGGCTATTAAAGGAAGAGATTTAATGATATTTAAGAAAGAAGGGGATAAGTACAAGGCTCTGGCCGCGGCTACGAATCATACACTGAGCGTGACTACGGAGCCTATCGAATCCTCTAGTAAGGATAGTGGTAAGTGGGGGAACAGCGAAGCCGGCCGCCTAGCCTGGGAGATGGGCACAGAGAATCTGTTTGTACAGGCGGATTTTGACGACCTTTTCAAAGCGATGGTGGCTGGCGAAAAGTTAATCATGGCATTCACTATCGCGGCCAATGCAAACAGTGACACAGGAGTGCCGGCCGACGGCTGGCAGATCGGCTCGGGCGGGTATGAGGGGGAAGCCCTAATCACGGCATTGAACGCGAATGCGCCGGACAATGAAGACGGCACCTATACGGCAACTTTCAAGGGGTGTGGGCCGCTAACAAAGCGGACGCAACCAACGGCATAAAACTAAGCCCCGGCAGCCTGTTTAAAACACAACGTCTGCGGGGCTATTATTCATTAAAAAAATCAAAAAACATGAAACTGACAATTGGTAGCGAAGAATACGAATTAAAATATACCCTGAGGGCCTTATTCGTCTACGAAAGGCTAATGGATAAGTCATACGTTCCCGGCGTATTGATGAATGATTATGTGTTATTGTATTCAATTCTGCTAGCGGTTAATGAGAACTTTGGTATGGCATTCGACAAATTCATAGATCAATGCGATGATAATCCGGCTATTTTCGGAACCTTTAGAGAGTGGTTTTTAAGCGAACTCAAGCAGAAGGCCCTGTTGCAAAATCAAGAGAATAACGATACCGGGACAAGCGATAAAAAAAAAGATTGACCGCTAAAGAAATATATGCGATCTTAGTATTAGATGCAGGTATTCCTCCCGAATATGTGCTCGACAAGATGGCTTTTTACGAGGTAGATGCCATCTTGGAAAAGCTGTATTACCGGCATAGGGAAAGCTGGGATCAGACCAGGTTTATATCATATGTGATGGCCCAATCGCACAGCACAAAAAGGATTAAGCCGGCGGATTTGGTTAAATTCCCCTGGGATAAAGACCAGGATGAGCCTGCCAACAGTTCGATTAATCAGGAAGATATAGAGAGGTTAAAGAAGGAATCGGAAGAATATATTAAATCAAAAACGATATGCCCGCAGATTTAGTTACCAGATTATTATTACAGAATAATCAATTTGATAGAAGCCTGGAAGAATCAAAGGGAAAGGTCGATAAGTTTTGTTCGAAAGTCGATAAATCGAAAACAAGTGTTAACGGCTTCGCTACAAAGATCGGGAATGTTGGTGTTTCTTCTTTGACAAAGTTCGCCGGGGGAATCGGGTTGGCTATATCCGCAGGTGAAGGCCTGGAAAAGATGATGCGTTCTAATCAAACGACATCTGATTTGTTTGATAATAATTTGAATGCAGCAAAAGGTTCTGTAGATGCGTTCTTTCGATCTCTTACGACTGGTGATTGGACGGCCTTTCAAGACGGCCTTATAAATGCCTATGGTAAGTTAAAAGATCTTTCCTCTATGCTGGATGAACTGGCCGATAAAAAGTTGTCATTGGGATACATTAAGGCCGAGGATTTAAAGGACATTGAAAAGTTCGAACAGATTGCGAAAGATACTACCAAATCATTAGAGGCCAGGTTAGACGCAGCTCAGAACATGCAAGGCGTAGTTAACCAATTGAGTAAAAAAACACGGGAAACAGCCGAATTTCAGCTAAAAACCATCAACAAAGACTATGCGTCTAGGTCTGGTTTAAATATAAGTTTCAGCGATTTAGATTACTTTGCTAAAAATACAAACTTTGAGGGAGGATTAACGAATCAAGCAAATCAAGTTTATAAAGAATTTGTCAGGTTGAATAATGAAGCAGAACGATTGAAAAAGTCTGCGATATATGATGTAACTACTTACGGTTTTGACCCGTCAAGACAAGCGCAAAAAGATTACAACGATTTAAGAAAGGCGGCTGGTTTGTACAAGGAGCAAAACGATTTCCTGATAAAACAGGGATGGCTAACAGAAGAAGTAGACGAAAAGCGATCGGCATTAATTAAAACATTAATTGAGCAGCTTAACACAGAAAAAGAAATATATTCTTTGCAAAAAAGAGCGGATAAAACTAGTCGCGGAGTGCATACGCAAGGCAAGGCAGAACAAGATAAGGCCGCAAGTGATAAGGCAGTAAAAGATAAACGGGAATTTGCTTTTACGGAATCTTCCCAACACGTTGCCGAATCAATCCGGGCCGAATTTGCAAAAATAATGAAGGAAGAAGTAACGATTCCTGTAATCTTAAAACCTGCTTATGTAGAGAGTGACGAACTACCCGATATTACCGGAAGCATCGAAGATTATCAGGCAAAGATACAGGAAACAACTCTATCATATAACCAGGCCACAAGCGATGGACTACGCGCATTATATGCCCAACAGCTAGCGGACCTGGAAAAGCACTTAAAGGAAATGACCGATACTAACCAGGGGATGCTAGATATTAGCCAGGAGGTTAACAACCTACTACAGTCTAGTGTAACACTGGCATTTGAATCTATCGGGGACGCCATAGCCTCAGACGATGCCGGCGAGGCTATGCGTAATATGCTAATGGGCATAATGGATTTGTTAAGACAATTCGGCGAGGCTCTAATCGCGGCAGGTATGGCGAAGATTGCGTTCGACAAACTCATGTCGAAACCTCTCTTAGCAATAGCCGCAGGGGGCGCCCTGGTCATTGCTACGACTGTTGCTAAGGCTGCTCTGCAGAAGTCCGTTTCTGCTGGCTCGTATGCCGAAGGTGGCGTCGTCCCCTACCGGTTCACTGTGGGTGATAGAATGACAGCGAATGTTAACGGCGGTGAAATGATTCTCAACACAGCTAAACAAAAGAAACTCTTCGACTTGCTAGATGTAGGGCGATCGCAGCTAGGTAATGACAACGTTCACATTACCGGCAGGCTTGTGGGAGATGGGCGGACGCTTACCGCTGTTTTAGACGAGTACGCAAAAAAACAAAGAAGAGGGATATGAAAATAAAGTATTGGTTTGAGTTTAAGGGGCTTGACGAAGTACTCAACCGGGTGGAAATACTGACCGGAGAAAACGTTGTGTCGGAAGAAATCAGCGTCGCCGATCAGCCGTTCTTACTGGAATACATCGATGCGAAAAAATTTGAACCCGTTCGGGGGTCACAGGCAACAATTCGTTTGTTGAGTGAAAGAATATTCCAATTTGTGAACCTGCATACAGACGATATGCAAGGGTATATGGTCAAGTTTTATCGGGCCGGACGGCCGTATTGGATTGGTTGGCTTGATTCTGAATTGTATAATGAACG
>DBFJSK010000467.1:0-2265 GCA_048403675.1 Tannerellaceae bacterium
CCGAAGCTTCCTGCCGGGTTACCGGAAATTCCTCTACTCTTTCATCGGAAAGAAACAGTTCCTTTTCCAGCGGCAAACCGCAAATCTGGGCCAGTAACATACGCGAGAGCGCCAGTGCGTTGTTTACCTTAGTCTGGGTCATCTCCGCTTCGTTGAGTTTTACTTTCACCGACAGGCCTTCGGCTTCGGTGGCCAATCCCTCGGCGATCAGGGCGGATACATCGCTATCGGTTTTCCGGAGCAAATCCACATAGGCATCCGCCAGTTTCTTTTTATTGACCAGCGAGATGACCTGCCAGTAAGTCTGATCGGTTTTATAAATAATATCCTGCAAACTCCGGTCGTGCATCGACTCGGCCAGCTCACGCGCATAGCGGGCAATCTGGTTGTAATACACGATTTTGCCTCCCATAAATACCGGCTGAACAAGCGAAACGTTTCCCACCCACATATGGGTTACGTCGATGTGTTGCACCTCGTTTACGCTGCCTACCAATTGCTGTACGGCCGGCAATTGCGTGAGGCCGCCCAGCGAAGAACCGAGCGAGGCGGTCAGCGCTTCCATATCGAGCAGATTGAGGTCTTTCTGGTTCCACAGGTAGGCTCCCGAAGCCGAGAGCTGGGGGAAGTATTTCGTAAAAGCGGCTTTTTTCTCCTGATCCGCCTGGCGGATCTTTTCGGCCGCCATTTGCAGTTCTTTATTGTTGCGGATAGCCAGTCGGCGGCATTCTTCCAAAGTAAGCGACTGCCCCATAGCCGTATATCCCCCTGATACGGCCAAGGCCAATACTACGATTATTCGTTTCATCTTTGTATTTGTTTATAACCTATCGGATCGATCCGGTTCATTCCTTACCGGACAAAATTAGTTAGACCGATGCAAAAGTATAGGTTTAAACCGAATATAAAGTTGAACTAATTCAATTAAAGAATGCGTTTTTTCAGCTTGCAGTACCACGATTGACTGATACCCATATAGCGGGCGATGTATTTGTCGGGGATGCGGTTGATAATCCACAAGGCATGGTTGTAAAGGTAGCGCAGGAATTCTTCGGAAGTACACGACTGCCGAACGGCAAACATCATATAAAGCTTGGAGATGATGGTCAACATCACGTTCTGGTAATAGGAGGCAAACAGCGGATACCGGCGGGAAAGGTTTTCGATGTGGTCGCGAGCGAAATAAAGCAGTTCGCCGTCCTCGATGGCTTTGATTTCGAATTCGGAAGGGGTTTTGGTGAAATAGCCGATGGCGGAAAGGAAGGGATACATCGTATCGGAGGCGAAACCGGTGACGCTTTCGTCGCCCTTTTCATTGATATAAAGGTTGATAAAAAGGCCGCGGTTGATAAAATAGGCTCCCTGGCATACTTCGCCGGTACGCAGCAGGTAGTCTCCTTTGCGTACCGTAATCAGCCGGGTACAGCTTTCCAGTTCTTTCACAAAAATGTCGTCGTGGCTGAGCCCTTCGGGTATATCGGCCAGCAACCGGGCAAAATGCGAATCGGTCGGCAGAACGGAATCAGTCATCGAGGTTGAATTTCTGCCGCCCTATCAGATTGCCGTCGGCAAAAATATCGACCCGGTAGGTACCCGGCGAAAGGAACTCCTCGATATTCCAATACATCGTGACCGGCAGGTCTTCCCCTTCATATTCGATGATTTTCTTCATCGAATAGTTTATCTCTTTTCCTTCGAAGGTGAACACGTCGCCGCGGCTTTTTATCAGGATGTCGTCGTCGGGTTTCATGATCCGGACATAGACTACTTTTTCGCCCACGGGCGCCGTTATATTCTTGGCAATTTTAAAGTCGACGACGAACTGCTCCATCTTCTTGATACGTTTGGCCAGTTTGCCGCGCGAATTGACCGGCGTTACGCGGATGTCGGTGGCATCGAGGCGGCTGGCCAGCGTAACCCGTTCGGTTAGTTTTTCTTTTTCTTTTTTCAGCGTGGCGGCCTGCGTGGTGGCTTGCTGGTATTTTTGTACCGCTTCTTTCTTTTCTACCTTCAGTTGTTCGTTTTCGCGGTTGAGCGAATCGATCTGGATAACGAAGCCGCGCATGATTTTACGCAAGGTTTCCAGCTCTTTTTTTAACCGTTTGATTTCTTTGGCATTCGTAGCTTTTACCGTCCGCAACTCTTCCATAAGGCGTTGCACTTTGGCCTGTTCGGTGGATAGGAGCGCCACCAGGGAGTCGTTACCCACGCTGAACTTATATCCTTCGTATTGAAGGGATAATTCGTTGTATTCGTCCTGTAGGG
>DBFJSK010000468.1:0-3443 GCA_048403675.1 Tannerellaceae bacterium
TGTTTGGTTGCAGCTTTAGCTACTTTTTTCCGGACAAAGCTCTTTGATGTAAGGAGTTTGGAAATGCTTCTTTACGGTCACCGCGGGGGGGGTACATTATCTGAGAAGACGCTAGGTTATGAGCAGGAAAACAATATCTTTGCTTTTCAAACTAAGGTAAGTATGAAGTGTGTAATAGAATCCGCCACATCGGCCGATCTGGATGAATTGGAAACGTTGTATGATGATCTGAATGATTATCTGGCAGCTACTACCAATTACCCCGGGTGGATAAAAGGAATTTATCCTATCCGTGAAGATGCGGCCGTTGGCATAAAGCAGCATAATCTATTCGTGGCTAGGTATAACGGCAAGATTATCGGTTCGGTTATCTTAGACCATCATCCGGAAGAAGCCTATCAGGGGGTAAGATGGAAAGTCGATACAGACTACAGTTCTATTTTTGTGATCCGCACGTTGGTCGTGCATCCCTGCTTTCTGAAAAAAGGTGTGGGCCGCATGTTGTTGGATTATTCGTTCGAACAAGCTCGGCAGGCTGCTATAAAATCCATTCGGTTGGATGTGTACGAAAAGAATTTTCCCGCTATCAGGTTGTATGAGAAATGCGGATTCTACTATGTGGATACCGTGGATTTGGGTTTAGGGAAGTATGGACTGAATGAATTTAAGTTGTATGAGAAAATTATGTGAAGCGGGCAGAACGGCCTGGTTCAAATAAAGAGGAGAGGAAGAGATAATAAATATCCCGGTTCGAAAGCTAAATAGTACAGCGTAAGGGATGGGCATACATAGTAAATCCCCGCTTGGTTCATTCCGAACGAAGCGGGGATGGCTATAGATTAAAAAGGGAAAGCAGGAATTGCCGGAAAAATCAGAATCCGAAATCTTCCACTTCCACCTGTTTGGCTTCTTCTTCCTGGGGCTTTTCTACGAATTTGTGTACCGGATTCGCTTTGATAATGATCGCACGCATAGGTCGTACCGGGCAGATCGATTCGCAGCCTCCGCAACCGATGCACAGGTCGGGGTTGACCTCAGGAATGGTCAGGGTGCCTTTAAACGGAACCATATGGACGGCTTGGGTGGGGCAGTGTTCCGAGCAGGCGCCGCAGTCGGTTCCTTCGGTATTGACGATACAACGGTTGATGAAGAAGGTGGCGATGCCTACCTGTGTGGTGGCCTTTTCTTCTTTTGTCAGCGGTTTGATGGCGCCGTTGGGGCAGACTTCCGAGCACACGGTACATTCGTAATTGCAATAACTGTCGATATAGGCTACGCGCGGTTTGAGCAGGTAGTCGAAACCGTATTCCATGCCGGCCGGACGCAATACGTGTGTGGGGCATTGCACCACACAGAGGTGGCAACCGGTGCACCGGTCTTTAAATCGTTCCAGACTGAGGGAGCCGGGGGGGGTGATGGGCGGCCATTTCTTGCCATGTTGTTTTCCTCTTTTCCCTTGGCCGTTCCCTTGGCCTTTTCCGTGGCCTTCGGCTAGGGCCGAGACGAGGGGCAGCGTGGAAGCTAGGGTGACGCCCGTAGCCAGAAATTGGCGGCGGCTGTTTGCCTGGGCGTCCGTATTTTCGCCGGTGGCTTCGGCGGTTTTCGTGACTGGTTTGAAGGAGGGTTGGAAACGGTATTGCAAGCCGCCTTTGGCGCAGGAAGAGACGCAGTTGAAGCAATCCACGCAGCGCGAGGTGTCGATCGTCAGCGTTTGGCTGTCGATGGCTTCGGCTTTGCAGGTATGTTCGCAGTTTCCGCAATGGGTACAGGCGTTTTTATCGAAGGAGATCCGGAAGAATGAGTAGCGCGATACCAGGCTCAGCAACGCGCCTACCGGACAGAGGGTGTTGCAGAACAGACGTCCGCGGAATACCACCAGCAGGATGAAGATGGCCAGGGCGATCGCTCCGGCAGCTACGCCGGCGGCGGTCAGGTTGCCGATGGTAACGTGATAGAGGGTGTAATTGTCGAACCGCGTCAATGCTTCAGCCAGCAGGTTGTTGATCCAGATCGTCACCGGCCGGAACAGGTTGGTGGCGATACGGCCGAAATTACTGTAAGGGTCGAGCAGGAGCAGCAAACCGCTGAATCCGGCCAGCGTTGTCAGGGCGGTCGCACCGAGCAGGATGTACCGCAGCCAGTTCTGGGGGCGGTGGTAGCGGAACCTACGGCTGCCGTTTTTCTTTTTCTTGCGGAAGCAATACAAACGGTTAATGAGGTCTTGCAGCACGCCGGCCGGGCAGATTACCGAACAATAGATGCGTCCGAATACCAGGGCGAGAAGCAATTGGAAAAGCAGAATGCCGACCGCTCCGCTGAGCAAGGCCGGTACGAGCTGTAATCGTAGCAGGTTGCTTGTCTGATCGGGCAGTACATCGGCGAAGTCTACAAAAAACAAAAGTATAGGTACAAAAATGAGGATTGCGAGTAGTACCCGCAACCCTTTTAAATAATTCGGCCGTTTCATCCTCTAGATTTTAATGCGTTTGATGGTGACTTTATCCAGGTCGGTGCTTCCCAGTTGGAGGGCTTCCCCTTTACTCAGATGGCTGACGGCTTCCATGTCGAGTTTCTTAACCTGGTTGAACAGCTTGAGTGCGGCCGTGTCGATGGCGACGATATTGGTCGAAGCGATCAGCGATTTAAGTACGGCTACGTCGGCGGCTGTCTTGCCCTGCGGGCCGTTCTGGTGCATGATCCGGTAAGCGTCTACAATGTTCAACACCGGTTTTTTCTGCCAGGTGCAAATGTCGGCGATACATTGTTGCAAGTCGTTCGAATGGAAGAAACGGCGATCCCATACGATGCCCATATAGTTCTTCATGGCGCAGGTCATCTTGGCCCCTCCGTGATTTTTCAGAACAGGTACGTTGATCCAGGCATCGGCTTCAACCAGGGCTTCGTGTATCTTGGCTGTTTTCAGGTTTACTCCGCCCGGAATGCTTACTTCCTTATAATACTTTTCGTCGTTGCCCGGCATGACGATGGCGCCGGCTTCTTTTGCGGCTGCCGCAATTCCGCTGGTTTCATAGCATTTCTGCCAGGTGTCGCAGGTGTGGTCGAAGACGGTTACTTTTTCGGCGCCGGCTTCGAAGCATTTTTTTACGAGGGCTTTTACCAGTTTCGGATTGGTATTGCCCGCCATTTCGGGGGTACGATCCCAACCGATATTGGGCTTAATCACTACTTTTTGTCCTTTTTTTATAAATTTTCCGATTCCGCCCAACGCTTCCAATGCTTTATCGAGCATTTCTTCGGGTTCGCCGCCCATAACGGCGACAAGATCGGGGGCTGTTTCAACGGCAACCGTATGGGTAGAAAGGGCGGCTTGCAACCCTTCGAAATTAAGCGTAAGGGCAGCACCGGCTACTACACTGGTTTTTAAGAAATCGCGACGTTTCATTTTATATGTCCTTTAGGAGTTTAGTATTATAATAGTGGTA
>DBFJSK010000469.1:0-2225 GCA_048403675.1 Tannerellaceae bacterium
ACGCTTGCAGGCTATTTTTACTTAAAAATAGTTTTGTTGTACTATGTAACGCGTTGTTTTTAATATACTTATAGAAATGTTATATTGGTAGTTCAGCATGCATTACCTATTTTTGCACACCCAATACCCCGGGAAGAAAGGGGGAGCGTAGGCAGGCAACGAAGGAAGAACGCGTCCGTCCTGCTTTGCGCAAAAAAGAAGAAAAGCTGGAAAGCAAAAAAAACATGCGATTAAAGCCGTTTGACATCGGCCCCCAGACATATAAATCAGTAAACAATAGCGACAAATCATTTATGAGACGAGTGAAAAGATATAGTTTATATATCCTCTTCTATTTATTCGGTTGGAGCACCCTGGCATTCGCCCAAATTCCACAGGAATGGATCGATAAAGCCAAAGCATTCGGCATCACGGAAGAACAAATACAAGGAGAAATTGCCAAACGGATGCAACCCTCCGCATCCGGACAATCCGGTACGCCGCTCGCGTCCGAGGCGGAAGTAACCAGCCGGGAATCCCTGCCCGCAACGGCAGTCCCCCCCTTGCCGCAACAGCGCGAAGCAAACCGGCCCGCTTCCTCCGACCTGAGCGAAACCGTATTCGGTCGCGAAATCTTTTCGGGCCGGGAACTTTCTTTCGAACCCGATTTAAATATCCCCACGCCCAAAAACTACGTGCTTTCAGCCGGCGACGAGCTACAGATCCATGTATGGGGCGATTCGGAACTGAACCTGAAATTGAACGTCTCGCCCGAAGGCACGCTGCTGATACCCAACCTCGGCCCCGTCCAGGTAGGCGGCCTGACGATAGAAGCGGCAGAAACGCGTTTGCGGCAAGAGCTGAGCCGGATTATCTCTACCTTGGCCCCCGGCGCCCATGCGGACGGGGGGGAAGCGGGGGCGGCCAACACCTTCGTTTCCGTCAGCCTGAGCCAGATCCGGAGCATAAAAGTAAATATCGTGGGGGAAGTGGTGGCTCCCGGCACCTATACGTTGCCCTCCTTCGCCACGCTGTTCAATGCCCTGTATGCAGCGGGCGGCGTAAACGACATCGGTACGCTACGTAATATAAAGGTTTTCCGCGACAGCCGGCAGGTGGCTTGTTTGGATGTGTACGATTATTTGTTGCAAGGCCGGTATCAGGCCAATATCCGTTTGCAGGAAAACGACATGATTATGGTCGGCCCTTACGAGCAATTGGTGGTAGCCCGCGGAAAAATAAAACGCAACCGCGTTTATGAAATGAAAAAAGGGGAAACTTTGCAGGATCTGCTGGATATGGCCGGCGGCTTTACGGGCGATGCTTACCGCAAAGACGTGCGCATCAAACGAAAAGCCGAAAGCCGCTATCAGCTGGCCACGGTGCCGGAAGTGGATTTCCGCCGGTTCCTCATGCAAGACGGCGATTCGCTGCAAGTAGATTCCGTTATCCCTCATTATGAAAACCGGCTGACGATAAGCGGCGCCGTCTGGCGTCCGGGCGAATATGAGTACGGCCCTTCGCTCCGTACCGTAAAGCAACTGGTCGAGCAAGCCGCCGGGCTGAAAGGCGACGAATTTGCAGGCCGCGCGCAGATCATCCGGCTGAACGCCGATTTTACCACGACCTTGCTTGCCGTCGATATACGGGGCATCATGAAAGGCACCTCGGCCGACATGGTGTTGCAGCCGGAGGACCAACTGGTGATTCCCTCGTTGTTCGATCTGCGGGAACCCTACACTATCAAAGTATCCGGAGCGGTAAATTACAAAGACACCGTGCTGCCCTACCGGCACAACCTCACCGTGGAAGACGCCGTGCTGATGGCCGGCGGATTGCAGGAATCGGCGGCGGCGGTACAAGTGGAAGTGGCCCGGCGCATCAAGGACGTCCTCTCGCGCGAAAGCAGCAACCAGATTGCCAAGGTCTATACCTTCACCCTGGCCGACGGGCTGGCGATACCGGCAGCGGGCGACGAATCCCCGCGGGATACCTTGTTTACGCTCGAACCTTTCGACGAGGTGTACGTTCGGTTCTCGCCCGGTTACCAGCAACAACAGGTGGTTCGGATAGAAGGTGAAATCACCTTTGCCGGGAGCTATGTGCTGGCCGAAAAGAACGCCCGGCTAAGCGATCTGATCGCAAAAGCCGGCGGGGTAACGCCCGACGCCTATGTGAAGGGGGCCAGCCTCAAGCGCAAGCTGACGGAAGACGAGATGCGGCGGCTGGAAACCTTGCTGGAATTA
>DBFJSK010000470.1:0-7890 GCA_048403675.1 Tannerellaceae bacterium
ACAGATCGGCGGACAGAAGAATAAAAAAGAGGCAGAACTACAAAAAAAGAGAATAAGACCCGAAAAAACGCACCCGAAATAGTATATTTATGAAGGCAAACAAGCCGGAAAAAGAATTAACATGGCACACATTTTATTAGTAGAGGACGAAGTCAATATCGCCTCCTTTATCGAGCGCGGTTTGCGGGAATCCGGCCACGAAGTAACTGTGGCTTACGACGGCGCCGTCGGTTGGGAAATGGTGCGTAAACAAGATTTCGAACTCCTGATTCTGGACATCATCATGCCGCGGATGAACGGTCTCGAACTTTGCCGTGCGTATCGAAAATTGTACGGCTTCCATTCGCCCGTTATTATGCTGACCGCTCTGGGCACCACCGACGATATTGTAGGAGGATTGGATGCCGGCGCCGACGACTACTTGGTTAAACCCTTCAGCTTTCAGGAGTTGGAAGCCAGAATTAAAGCTTTACTGCGCCGTTCGGAGGCCACTGCTACGCCGCGGGAGGCCCTTTCGTGCGGCGATCTCACGCTCGACATGGCCAGTCATCGGGCTTCACGGGGCGGCACAGTGATCGACCTGACGGTAAAAGAATTTCGTTTGCTGGAATATTTTATGCAGAACCAGGGCGTAGCGCTGAGCCGGTTGAATCTACTCAAACACGTATGGGACAAAGATTTTGATACGAATACGAATGTGGTCGATGTGTATGTCAATTATCTCCGGGCTAAAATCGACAAGGATTTCCACCGTAAACTGATCCGCACCGTGGTAGGAGTAGGCTATCTGATGGAAGCATGAAGACGGGGAATAAGATCGCTTTGTTTTACTCGACCGTCACGTTGGGAGTGATCGCGGCGGTGACGCTTTGTTTCTATTTGATCGCTACTTCTTATATCGAACGCCTTTATTATTCCTATTTGACCGAAAAAGCCTATGCAACGGCGGAAAAGCATTGGGAAAAAGACGAGGTGGATGCCGAAAGTTACGCCCGCATCCAAGAGCGGTATGAAGAAACGTTGCCGGTCGCCACCGAAATTTTACTCGATGCCGATAGCCTGCCGGCAACGCGCCGGGCCTTGCAACCTTATTTGACCGAGGCTGCGATCCAGGCACTTTACCGGGGAGAAGTGGTGCGTTTCCGAACGAACAAACAAGCAGGAGCCGCCCTGTATTATCCCGACAATGAAGGCAATTTCATTGTCCTGGTGCTATCCAACAACCGGTACGGTGCGGAAATTCAGCAGCATATCGGCTGGCTGCTGTTGGGGTTGCTGTTGGTGAGCGCCATTCTGATTTATTTCGTGGGCCGGTGGTACGCGGTGCGTATGGTCGATCGGATCGACGCCGCATACCGGAGCGAGAAGTCTTTTATCAGCAATGCGTCGCACGAGCTGAACAACCCGCTTACCGCGATCCAGGGCGAATGCGAAATCAGTTTGCTCAAGGAACGCACGCCGGCCGAATACCAGGAAGCGCTCCGGCGGATTGCTTCGGAAACGAAACGAATTATTCAGTTGATGAAACATCTATTGTTCCTCTCGCATGGCGACAGGGAGATTCTGAAAAATGCGGTCGAACCGGTGTTCCTGGCGGAATTCCTGATGCAGTGGGCGACGGGACGAATTTCTTTTTCGCCCGATAATTTCGCTTTCGTAGTGAAGGCGAATCCGAATTTATTAAAAATCGCGATCGGTAATATTCTTTCAAACGCTTGCAAATATTCAGCAGACAAGCCGGTCGAAATGCGGCTCAGAAGCAACCAGCTCGAAATTATCGACACAGGAATCGGCATTCCGGCCGAAGAAGTGGAACAGATTTTCCAGCCTTTTTACCGGGCCAGCAATACCCGCGAATACAGCGGCCACGGCATCGGCCTTAGCCTTTCGGCGCGTATCTTGCAAACCTATGGAGCCAGGGTGACAGCGCATTCCGTCGTAGGAGAGGGCACGACTGTCCGCATCGAATTTCCCTAAAAAAAACCGTCCGGTAGGATGCCGGGCAGGCGGGGGAGTACCCTTAGCCAGAATTAGGACTGCATTCTCCGATAGGCTGCCGGGGTATATCCTACATTTCGTTTGAATACGCGATTGAAGTGCTGGGAATATTGAAATCCGAGGTCGAACGCAATTTCACTGATCGTCTTATTCGTACCCAAAATTTGTTCTTTCGCCACATCGATGATTTTATCCTGGATATACTCCTGCGCCGTTTTGCCGGATTCCTTTTTTATCAAATCTCCGAAATAATTGGGCGACAGACAAACCTTATCTGCAAAATATTTCACCGATGGCAAGCCGTTCCGCCTCAATCGCTCCTCCTGAAAATACTCATTCATCAGACGCTCGAACCGAGCCAATATATCGCGGTTTGCGATGGAGCGGGTTTCAAATTGCCGGTCGTAAAAACGCATACAATAGTCCAGTAACAGCTCAATATTCGTAGCAATCAACCGTTTCGAATGTTTGTCGTGGCAGTGTTCCAGCTCAAGGCTGATTTTACCCAGACAATCCATGATAATGGCCCGTTCCTGTTCAGAAAGTTGAAGTGCTTCGTTCGAATCATAGGAAAAAAACGAATATTGCTTGATCTCTCGCCCTAAAGAAGTTCCCCGGATCAGGTCAGGATGGAAAAGCAGCCCCAGCCCCGAAGGTTTCCTGCCTTGCTCCCGATCGACATAGGCAATCTGTCCCGGAGCGAACGCAATGACACTTCCTTCCTGATAGTCGTAAGCCTGGCGTCCGTAACGAATCGCCCCACATTTCGCCTCTTTCAGGTAGATACAATACACGCCGTAGTTAAACCGGAAATGCTCCGGCGCTATCGGGGCTTTCGATAAATCGACAACAGCCACCAGCGGATGCAGCATCGGCAGTCCGAATAACTTAGTGTATTGATCGATCGTATCGACTTTTATCACATTTTCCATACCGATTTTTGTTTGATGCAAAAATAGAAATTCCGGAGGAATATATTACATCCGGCAGCCAGAAATCCGATAGCGAGTTTCTACTGCTTGTAACAGGTATACATCGGGGTTAAGACGCAAATTAGTGCATTCAGTCTACCTAGTTTAGCTGGCAATTTTATAAGAACGTCACAATCCGTAATCCTGTTACTTTTATCCGTAATCGATATACATGGAAAGCAACCCGACCGGTTTAAATTTGCACTAGAAAAAGATTCATTCAAAAAGGATAAACATTTACCCTGCGAAAACGATGCAAAAGTTACCAAATAATCATTCAAATCAAAGGAGGAATATACAATGAAAAATCAACCGTCCATAGCCTGGGGAACATGGTCGTGGGGAACAGGATTCGCCGGCGGCGACCAAGTATTCGGGAATCATCTCGGAGTAGAAGAATTGCAACCCGTATTCAACGAGGCAATGGCCAGCGGTCTGAACCTGTGGGATTCGGCCGTGGTATACGGCATGGGAGCTTCGGAAACCGTACTGGCCACATTGATGAAAAGTTGCAAACGGGAAGAAGTGCTTATATCGACCAAATTCACCCCGCAGATTGCAGACGATTCGGAGAACCCCGTAGCCGCTATGTTGGAAGGAAGCCTGAAACGCTTTGCCACCGACTACATCGACATCTATTGGATACACAACCCCGCAGATGTAGAGAAATGGACACCTTACCTCATTCCATTGGTAAAAAGGGGCACGGTCAAACGTGTGGGCGTCTCCAACCACAACCTCGCCCAACTCAAACGTGCGCAAGAGATCCTCGCCAAAGAAGACATACCTGTTTCTGCCGTACAGAACCATTACAGCCTGCTCTACCGCTCGTCGGAAAAGGCCGGTATTCTGGATTACTGCAAAGAGAGAGGCATCGATTTCTGGGCCTATATGGTATTGGAACAGGGAGCATTGAGCGGAAAGTACGATACGGCGCATCCGCTGCCCGCAGCCAGCCAGCGAGGCGCAACCTACAATCCGCTGTTGCCGCAAATCGAGAAATTGATCGGCGTGATGCGCACGATCGGAGATCGGTACGGTATCACGCCGGCACAGGTAGCTCTGGCATGGGCGATAGCAAAGGGAACGACGCCGATGATCGGCGTTACCAAACCCTCGCAGGTACGGGATGCCGTGCGGGCGATAAAAGCGACCTTAACCGCCGGCGAGGTGAAAGCGTTGGAGGATGCGGCCGAAAATACCGGTGTCGATACGAGAGGCTCGTGGGAAATGCCGATGATTTAATTAACACTAAACAGATAGAATATGCATACTCGAAATATTTTAGTCGCTTATTTCTCTTGTAGCGGTACGACAAGAAAAGCCGCCGAAGAACTGGCTGCTGCTGTAGGCGCAGAGCTGTACGAGATTGTACCGGAAAAACCTTATTCGGCCGCCGATTTGAACTGGAACGACCAGCTGAGCCGCAGTTCCGTCGAAATGCGCGACGCCACTTCCCGCCCTGCCGTAGCCGGATCTATGCCCGATATGACCAAGTACGACATCGTGTTTGTAGGATTTCCCGTTTGGTGGTACATCGCCCCTACACTAATCAATACCTGGTTGGAAAGCTGCGATTTTTCGAATAAAAAGGTTGTACCCTTTGCCACTTCGGGCGGCAGCGGCATTAGCAATTGCGAAAAAAATCTCCGCAAAGCGTATCCTGCCATCCATTGGGGTACGGGCAAACTCCTCAACAGCCGACTATCGAAAGAACAGCTGGCAGAATGGATCGAAAGTCTGACTGACGAAAAGTAAGGGATATGGGAAAGAGATTTGTTCTCTATACGGTTGTGTCCGTACTTTTGATGGGACAGTTTGCCGTCGGGCAGACCATCGACGTACATTGCCATACGATCCTTCCTGGCTATCGGAAGGTATTGGAAAAACACAAGGCTACGATGGAAGAAACTTTTCCGCTTCCGGCATGGGATGCGGAATCGCATATGGCTTTCATGGAAAAAGCCGGAATCGCATATTCCGTATTGACAATGCCCGCTCCCCACCCCTGGTTCGGGGATACGAAAGAAAGCCGGCAAGTGATTAGGGAATACAACGAATATTGCGCCCGCTTGAAAAAGGCTTATCCGGGAAAGTTTAAGTTTTGCGCCTCCCTGCCGTTGCCCGATGTGCATGCCGCCATCGAAGAAGCGGTTTATGCACTCGACACGCTCGGGGCCGATGGCATCAAATTAGCCACGAATAGCCGGGGACAGTATATCGGAGACAAAGCCCTCGATCCCTTGATGGAGCTACTGAACCGTCGGAATACCGTTGTAATTATTCATCCGCATAAACCTACGCCGGTGAATGACGATATTCTGGCCGCCGCCCCGCTTGCCGTCTATGAATATCCGGCAGAAACGACCCGTGCCGTTGTCAATATGATCGTGCACAACGTACCGGTACGCTATCCGAATGTGAAAATTCTGGTTCCTCATTGCGGTTCGTTTCTGCCGATGGCCGTGCCGCGTATGAAGGCCGTGCATCCGGCCATGCTGGCCAAGGGATATATGGAGCCAATCGATTGGGATGGCAATCTTTCTCGTCTGTACTACGACCTTGCCGGCGGCGCAAGTCCCGAAATCGTTAAAATGATGCTGACGATTACCACGTCGCAACATATTCTCTACGGTTCGGATTACCCCTATATGCCCGAGAACGTACTGCTCGAAAATCAGAAACGAATGCGCCAGCAATTTGCCGGAGACCAAGATTTGGCTCCCTATTCAGAGCGTTTTTTTTCGGAGAACGCCCGCCTTTTATTCCACAACGAATCTTCCCCCTGTCCGCCCATAAAGTAAGGGCGGAGGGGGGGGAAATGCCTGAAGCAAATAAAAAAACCTCTTTACCTTCCTTCCGTCAGATACGCTTTAGCCGGCCCCGCAACCCGGACGGCCGAAGGGGAAACCCCGGCCGCTTCTTCCGCCGTAATCAGGCCCCGGTCGATCAAACGGCCCACAATCAATTGGTAATACTCCTCGTAATGAGGTTTGAGCTGCAAACCGTCGAAACAGGAACGCACATGTTTAGGCATAGGAATAATACTGGCCAGGAAAATAGATTCGGAGAGGGTGAGATCGGCCGGCTCTTTTCCGAAATAATAGCGGGCCGCTTCCGCCGCCCCGTAAATACCGGGTCCCCATTCCACAATATTTAAATAAACTTCGAACATCCGTTCTTTCGTACTGAGCCGCTGGCTCTCGATCAGCCAAACAATCAATATCTCCTCCAGCTTGCGGGCAATCGTTTTGCGGCGGCTCAGGAAGACATTTTTCACCAATTGCATGCTCAGCGTACTGCCGCCCCGGGCGAAACGCCGCTCTTTGATATCTTGAATGAGGGATTGGCGAATGGCACTCGGAATGAAACCGTTGTGCTGAAAGAAACCGGCGTCTTCGCTTTGCATGATGGCCAAAGGCAGGTAACGCGAGACAGCGGCGAAAGGCCGGAAGCCGGGATTAGACGGGCCGATCTCAAAGCTTCGCACCGGCTCGCCGTTTTCATAAACAGTATAAAGAAAAGCCTCGTTCATTTTCCGCAAATCCGTCTCTCCGTAGGCTAAAATATGGAAGTTCTTTCCCTGCAAGGTCGATTCCAGTACCAAACTGTCGATGCGGGCGAAATCGACCGCCAACCGGAAATGATAGGAGAGGGCGCCTTCCGTTTTCAACCCGTCCAGATTGGTAAACAACCCGTGGGGCAGGGAGGAAAAAAAGGCGTCTGCCGGGAAGTCTCGCTTGTCCATGGAAGCTGTCAGCTGCCAGGAGGTGTCGGTTTCTGCTTTTCTTATTTCCAGATAAGGATGGAAATCGAGCCGGTTGAACCGTACGGTGGTGGTGCTATCGAGAGCTGCAAAGGCTTTTCCGATACGCAGATGATAGTCGACAGAACCCCGGTCGAGCAAAATGGTATCGGGGGAAATACGCGGATGATGAAGTGTGAGTCCTTTTACCAGCACTTTTCCGGTAAGAGGCTGCACTTCCCGTTGCAAAGGGGGAGCCTGCACCGCAAAAGAAAGGGTATCAAACCGGAGTGTAGCTCCCAAACGATAAGCCAGAAAGGGAAAAGTGATTTTCGATCCTTCCGCTGCGTACAGGCTGGCACTGATTTCCCGCGTATCGTCGCGGCGTTTTCCCCGGCAGATCCATTTGCTCCGGATTTGGTTTTCCTGGCTTACGATTTCGGTATAAAACCGGTTATCGCGCCAATCCAAGCGGCTGAGTCGGAGTGTAAGCGTATCATTTTCACTTTGGTAGGCCACCAAGCTCTGGTTGAGCACCACCTCGGGGGGAAGCAGGCGAAACAAAAGCGAAAGGGAACGATCGGCCAGCCGGGCATAGGAAACAGCAGCAGAGGCCCCGTAGGAAGCTATTTCCCGCTCAGTGTGGGAAGAGGCCCGGTCGGTTTCCCGGTCAGGGTTTTCTTTTTCCGGGAATAACCGGGATCGGCCGGCTTTCCGGTAGAGAAAATCAAAATTGGAACTCGTCGCCTTTTTGGAGAAACAGACCGTCAGCGAATCGGCTTCGATTTTTTTCAAACCGATTTTTCCGCGTAATGCTTTTTTCCAGTCGATGCCCAGCTGGAGGCTGCGAGCTTGCAGCAAAGTATCCGCCCCGCCAGGGACGGCGGAAATCCCCTCCAGACAAAATGTATTCCATCCGGCCATCCGGATCTCGCGACAGTCCACGGCCACGTCGTACCGACGGCCCCAGGCATCCAGTTTCTGGCGGATCAGTTGCTCCGCGATGCGGCTGCGCCCTACCGCCACGATACCGACGGCAACGGTGAAGAACAAGGCGCTGAAATAAATAATTTTCTTTGGCGTTCGATTCATCTATTTTATTCTTTATCACCACCCGGACGGCAAAAGTAGTGCTTTTATCCGGAATAATTTCCTATCACTTTTTAAACATTTGCT
>DBFJSK010000471.1:0-6125 GCA_048403675.1 Tannerellaceae bacterium
CCTTGCAATTCGAAAAAATAAACGACAAAATCAGCGAATGGGAAAAACGCGATTCGGCCGGTTATTCCCTCCCTCATACCGATCATAGCGTGAATGTGATTTCCAACCTGTATTCTGACAATCGGATTGAAAGCACCCGTTTTTCGGGCTATGTGCAAGATGCGTTCAAATTCCGAACCCGGCAGGGGTTGTTTACGTTGCTAGGGGGACTGCGCGGAAGCTATTGGTCGTACAACAAAGAATTTATCGTCAGTCCCCGCGCTTCCCTGGGGTTTATTCCGAATTTCGATCAGGATCTTACCCTGCGCTTCGCTACAGGCCTTTATTACCAATCGCCTTTTTACAAAGAACTGCGCCTGGTCGATAAGGATGCCGACGGCAACGACATTACCCGGCTCAACAATAAGCTGAAATCCCAACGTTCGATTCATTTTATCCTGGGTGGCGATTATACTTTTCAGGCGGTCGATCGCAACTTCAAAGTAACCGCCGAACTGTATTACAAAAAGCTGGATAATCTGGTTCCCTATACGGTCGATAATGTAAAAATCCGGTATTACGGCGAGAACTGCGCCAAAGGTCATGCGATGGGACTCGACGTGAAATTCTTCGGCGAATTTGTGCCCGGTACCGATTCGTGGATCAGTTTTTCGCTTATGAAAGCCGAGCAGCGGATACGGGGTTCGAAGGCGGTGCCGATGCCGAACAGCCAGGGATACAATATTTCCCTCTTTTTTCAGGACTATTTTCCCGGATACAAACGGGTGAAACTGAACCTGAAAGGCGTCTTGTCGGGGGGGCTGCCCATCACCGCTCCGCATACAGGCTACGAAGACGGATATTTCCGGTTACCGGCCTACAAGCGGGTGGACATCGGCCTTTCTTACCAACTGGCCGGAGGGACAGACCCGATCATGGACCGGGGTTTCTTCCGCCATCTGAAAAACATTTGGCTGGGGCTGGACGTATTTAATATTTTCGATATGAAAAATGTAAGTTCGTACTATTGGGTGACGGATGTGTACAATCAGCAGTATGCCGTACCGAACTACCTGACCGGAAGGCAATTAAACGTGCGGCTAATCGTTGATTTTTAAGCAAAAAAAAGCAATCGCACGCCCAATCCGCGTCCCAAGATAAAATCAAAGAAATATTTCTTCATTTCTAAAAAGAATGTACCTTTGCAGACAAGAACAAAAAAACATTTACTAAATCTTTAAATTATTATTGACATGGAACTTACACATATCGAACATCTGGGGATCGCCGTGAAAAGCATCGAAGCGTGCTTACCTTATTACGAAGAAGTATTGGGCCTGAAATGCTACAACATCGAAGAAGTGGCCGACCAAAAAGTAAAAACCGCATTTTTCAAAGTAGGACAGACTAAAATCGAACTGCTCGAACCGACAAGTGAAGACAGTACGATCGCCAAATTCATCGAAAAGAAGGGTGAAGGCATCCACCACATCGCATTTGCCGTACCTTCCGTACAGGACGCGTTGAATGAAGCTGAAGCGAAAGGCGTAAAACTGATCGACAAAGCTCCCCGCGGCGGTGCCGAAGGCCTGAGCATTGCCTTCCTTCACCCGAAATCCACTTGTAGCGTATTGACCGAACTTTGCATGCCGGGAGAAAAGAAATAACCGCTTCGAAGTACTGCACACGCGCGATTGGCAACGAAGAGCTCTCTGCAAACACACTGGGCCCCGCGCTGCCTGTCGTCTATTTTAAAACAACCATTTCAAAAACAAATCAAAATACAATGAGTAACCAGCTTGAAAAAGTAAAAGAGCTTATCGCTCTTCGTGAAAAAGCTCGCCTGGGTGGAGGAGAAAAAAGAATTGAATCTCAGCACAAGAAAGGCAAATACACCGCACGTGAACGGATTGCCATGCTGCTCGATGAAGGTAGCTTCGAAGAATTCGACATGTTCGTACAACATCGTTGCACCAACTTCGGGATTGAAAAAACCAAATACCTGGGCGACGGCATCGTAACCGGTTACGGTACGATCGACGGACGACTGGTTTATATATTCGCGCAAGACTTTACCGTATTCGGCGGAGCCCTCTCGGAAGCCTTGGCCATGAAGATCTGTAAAGTGATGGATCAAGCCATGAAAATGGGCGCTCCCGTCATCGGCCTGAACGACTCGGGCGGAGCCCGTATTCAGGAAGGGGTAAACGCTCTGGCCGGCTATGCCGAAATTTTCCAGCGCAATATTCTTGCCTCGGGTGTTATTCCTCAGATTTCCGGTATCTTCGGCCCCTGCGCCGGCGGAGCCGTTTATTCACCGGCACTTACCGACTTCAATATTATGACCCGCGGAACCAGCTATATGTTCCTGACCGGCCCGAAAGTAGTGAAAACCGTGACGGGTGAAGACGTAACCCAGGAACAACTCGGAGGCGCCAGCGTACACACCACCAAATCGGGTGTAGCCCATTTTGCCGTCGATACCGAAGAAGAAGGGTTGCAACTGATCCGCAAACTCATCAGCTTCCTACCCCAGAATAACCTGGAAGAAACGCCGCTCGTTGCCTGCAAGGATCCCATCGATCGGCTGGACGATGTATTGAACGATATTATCCCCGACAACACCAACCAGTCGTACGATATGTACGAAGTAATCGGAACCATTGTCGATAACAACGAATTCCTGGAAGTGCACGCCGATTATGCCAAAAATATCATCGTCGGATTCGCCCGCTTCAACGGCCAGTCGGTCGGTATCGTGGCCAACCAGCCTAAAGTAATGGCCGGATGTCTGGATAGCAATGCTTCGCGTAAAGCCGGACGTTTCGTACGTTTCTGCGACGCTTTCAACATTCCTCTCGTCACCCTGGTGGACGTACCGGGCTTCCTGCCGGGAACAGGCCAGGAATACAACGGCGTAATCCTGCACGGCGCCAAACTGCTGTATGCTTACGGGGAAGCCACCGTGCCTAAGGTTACGGTAACGCTCCGCAAATCGTACGGAGGTGCTTACTGTGTGATGAGTTCCAAACACCTGCGCGGCGATATGAACTACGCATGGCCGACAGCCGAAATTGCCGTGATGGGCCCCAGCGGAGCCGTAGAAGTGATCTTTGCCAAAGAAGTAGCCGCAGCCGAAGACCCGAAAGCTTGCGCTGCCGAAAAAGAAGCCGAATACAAGCAAGCTTTCGCCAACCCCTACAATGCCGCCCAGTACGGGTATATCGACGATGTAATCGAACCGCGCAACACCCGGTTCCGCATCATCCGTGCTTTGCAGCAATTGCAGACGAAAAAGCTGACCAATCCTGCAAAGAAACACGACAACCTGCCCCTTTAATTCGTAAAAAAGGAATGAATATGATAAATAAAAAAACGGGAGTTTTGCTGCTGTTTATCCTCCTCGTCTCGTTCGGGGCCCGGGCACAGCGTGCAACCTCCATGCGAATAAACGAAGTACTGGTTGTCAACGAAGACAACTTCGTCGACGACTACGGCAAACGCCATGCCTGGATCGAGCTGTACAACACCTCGGCCGGAACGGTGAATATCCAAGGTTGTTACCTGACCAACGATAAAAACAATCCGAAGAAGTACCCGATCCCCAAGGGAGACGTTTTGACGCTCATCCCTCCCCGCCAGCATACGTTATTCTGGGCGGACGGAGAACCTGATCGCGGAACTTTCCACGTAAACTTCACCCTCGATCCGTCGAAAGAAAACTACATCGCTCTGTACGATGCCGACGGAAGGACATTGATTGACGAAGTAACCGTGCCGGCCATGCAAACCGCCGACATCAGCTACGGCCGGGTGATAGACGGGCAAGACGAATGGGCACAAATGAAAAAAGTAACGCCCAGTACGAATAACCTCACGCTCGATTCGAATGCGAAAATCGACAACTTCAAAAAGAACGATGCACTGGGGGTAGCGATGACGATCACGGCCATGGCCGTCGTCTTTATCGGTCTTTTCTTACTGTTCGTCATCTTTAAGCAAATTGGTAAATTATCGATCTCCGCCAGCAAACGCAACGTCCGCAAATCGGGCGCAGCCACTACGGCTGTCGATGCAGGGCAGGAATCCGGAGAAATCTTTGCCGCCATTGCCACCGCACTCTACGAAATGAGCGACGACAACCACGACATCGAAAACACGGTGCTGACTATCCACAAGGTAGCCCGCAACTATTCTCCTTGGAGTTCGAAGATTTACAGTCTGCGTCAAACACCCCATAAATAACTATCTAAAAACGAACAAGAATGAAAAGTTTTAAATATACCATCAACGGTAACGTATATAAAGTACACATCAATACAGTAGTCGACGACATCGCAGAGGTAGAGGTAAACGGTACGCCCTATCAGGTAAAGATGGAAAAACCGGCTAAAAAACAAATGGTAACCCTCAAACGTCCGGCTCAGGCCCCGACCACAGCCACCGGCGAACCGGTCGTAACCCGTCCGGCTGCTTCCACCACGCAAGGAGCCGTTAAAACTCCGCTGCCCGGCGTTATCCTGCAGGTAAAATGCAACGTTGGCGACACGGTAAAACGCGGCCAGACCCTTATCATCCTGGAAGCCATGAAGATGGAAAACAACATCAATGCCGACCGTGACGGTAAGATTATTGAAATTAAAGTACACAAGGGAGACTCTGTACTGGAAGGTGCTGATCTCGTCGTAATCGGATAAGACTATGCAAGAGAGTTTTTTATCATTTTTAGGTGACAACCTCCAGATGTTTCTCACCTATACAGGCGTATACAACGCAACCCCAGGGCATGTCGTGATGCTGCTCGTCGGTCTGCTGTTTATATTCCTGGCCATCAAATACGAATTCGAACCCATGTTATTGATTCCGATCGGATTCGGTATCCTGATCGGAAACATCCCCTTTAAAGATGCCGGCCTTCAGGTAGGTATCTACGAACAAGGTTCGGTACTGAACATCCTCTATCAAGGGGTAACCTCCGGATGGTATCCACCGCTCATCTTCCTCGGCATCGGGGCGATGACCGACTTCTCCGCCCTGATCTCCAACCCGAAACTGATGCTGATCGGCGCTGCCGCCCAGTTCGGTATTTTCGGTGCCTATATTATCGCCCTTCAAATGGGCTTCGAACCTAACCAAGCCGGTGCTATCGGTATCATCGGGGGGGCAGACGGCCCGACCGCCATCTTCCTTTCCTCGAAACTGGCGCCGAACCTGATGGGGGCCATCGCCGTTTCGGCCTACTCGTACATGGCCTTGGTGCCGATCATCCAGCCGCCGTTCATGCGCTTGCTGACCACGAAGAAAGAACGCCTGATCCGCATGAAACCGCCCAGAGCCGTTTCATCGACGGAAAAGATCGTTTTCCCCATCGTAGGTTTGTTGCTGACTTGCTTCCTGGTACCTTCCGGTCTGCCCCTGCTGGGTATGCTGTTCTTCGGTAACCTGTTGAAAGAAAGCGGCGTGACCCGTCGTCTGGCCGAAACGGCCCGCGGCCCGCTGATCGATACTATCACAATTCTGCTCGGTATTACGGTAGGTGCTTCCACGCAAGCTACCCAATTCCTGACTTGGAACTCGGTAAAAATCTTCGGTCTGGGCGCCTTGTCGTTTGTGATCGCTACTTGCGCCGGGGTATTGTTTGTGAAATTCTTCAACCTGTTCCTCAAACCGGGCAACAAGATCAACCCGCTGATCGGTAACGCCGGCGTATCCGCCGTTCCCGACTCGGCTCGTATCTCGCAAGTAGTAGGTCTGGAATATGATCCGACCAACTACCTGTTGATGCACGCTATGGGCCCGAACGTAGCCGGTGTGATCGGCTCGGCTGTAGCTGCCGGTATCTTGTTAGGCTTCTTAGGTTAATCCTATTTTTACCGCTTTATAAAGAAGGAGGGATGTTCCGCATGGGGCATTCCTCCTTTTTAATTTGAAAAAACTTATACAAACCGCTCAGCCGCTACGCGATATTAAAAAGATTACGCCGGTTCCTCGCTTACTTTCTCCTTCTGGTGCACGGTGGAATCGCTACCACACGGCCCTTTATTTGCCTTATTTACACGATAAAGTGTCAAATTTTGTATTTCCATTTTAAAAAGAATATATTTGTAGTCAAATGAAAGGAAAGACTGACGATGAGGGATGAACAC
>DBFJSK010000472.1:0-3870 GCA_048403675.1 Tannerellaceae bacterium
CGATAATCAGGATTGAAAGCTTCTCTTGCGTTTTCAATTCTTTCAATATTTCGTCATTCTCTTCTTTACAGAAAGCATTCGGGGGTGTCACCTGCCCGTGCAGATAACGCATGGCCACCAATACCGGCACCAAAGCCGATACGATGCTGGGCAGAATCAGATGGGGAATCGTGGAAGAGGTGGAGATATTGCCGCGCACCCAAAGCATGATGGTCGTCACGTCGCCGATCGGCGACCAGGCGCCTCCGCTATTGGCGGCAATCACGATGATACTGCCGAATATCCAACGTTCTTTATAATTCCCGATCAGTTTGCGGATAAGCATAATCATCACGATGGAAGTGGTCAGGTTATCCAGAACGGCCGACATAAAGAACGTAATGATGGAAATGAGAAGTAATAATTTCTTTTTTTGCCGGGTGGTGATGCGGTTGGTAATGAACATAAAGCCGCCATGCGCGTCGATGAGTTCCACCGTAATCATGGCCCCGATCAGGAAAATGAGCGTTTCGGCAATCTCCCCGATGCTGTCGAGTACCTGGTGTTGCACCACGAAATGAGTACATTGTTCGATGAAAGGCAGCGACGCAACCGAGGGATACATTTCGAGGAAAAGGCGAAATTCCTCGGCAGACGCATCCGGAATAAAAAGGTGAGCCGCCAAGGTGTACATCACCCATAAAATGGTGCCGGTAAGCAAGGCGACCCCGGCCTTGTTTATCTTGAGCGGATGTTCGAGCGCGATAATCAGATACCCCACCAAGAAAACAATAATCATTCCTGTTAGCATAATGGTACAGCTTTAATCGATTCGTTTTGTTAAACGATACAAAAGTAGGAAATAATCTTTAGGATACTAACACATCCCGCAGGGGAAATGTTTTTTAATATTAACCTTTCGAAAGTCTTTTGTACCAACCGGCAAAGAAAAAAATATCCGGAAAAATCCGGCTGCCGGGCTTTTCCGGAACGCGATTTTTCAGGTTTTTATCCGTTGCAGCCGGTTTATGCCTCCTGTGCGAGGCGCTAATCTTCTTGTATTTAAGCCTTGTCGTTTTTTGCGGAAAGAAAGACAACGCGTCATTTTTACCTGTTTCGCCTGAAAATCGACGGTTTTTATGTAAGTTTGTCCTCCGTATCACAAGAAAAAAGAGTGTATGATAAGTTATTTGCAGATAGACGGGCTGACGAAGAGCTTCGGCGACCTGGTACTTTTCGAAGATATAACCTTCGGCGTAGCCCAGGGACAAAAAATAGGCTTGATTGCCAAAAACGGCACCGGTAAAACCACTTTGTTGAATATCATTGCCGGCAAGGAAGATTACGATAGCGGATCGGTGGTATTCCGCAACGATCTCCGGGTGGGTTATCTGGAACAATCGCCCGTTTATCCGGCCGGGCTGACAGTGCTCCAGGCTTGTTTCTATTCTCAGAACGAAACCGTGCGGCTGATCGCCGAATACGAGGCGGCCCTGGCGCGCGAAAATCCGGAAGAAATGGAAGAACTGTTGCTGCGGATGGATCACCTCAAAGCTTGGGATTACGAACAGAAAGCGAAGCAAATTCTCGGTCAACTGAAAATACACAACCTCGATCAGAAAATGGAAGAATTGTCCGGGGGGCAACTCAAGCGGGTAGCACTGGCGAATGTGTTGATTACCGATCCCGAACTTATTATTCTCGACGAACCTACCAACCACCTCGACCTGGAAATGACGGAATGGTTGGAAGGGTATCTGAGCCGGGCCAACATCAGTATCCTGATGGTCACCCACGATCGCTATTTCCTGGATAGGGTATGCAGCGAAATCATCGAAATCGACCGCCGGCAAATTTACCAGTACAAAGGAAATTATAGTTATTACCTCGAAAAACGACAAGAACGCGTCGATGCCCAAAACGCCGAGGTCGATCGGGCTTCGAACCTGCTCCGGAAGGAACTCGACTGGATGCGTCGTCAACCCCAGGCCCGGGGCACGAAAGCTAAATATCGTATCGACGCTTTTTACGAGTTGGAGAAGAAAGCGTCTCAACAACGGGATATGGGAACGGTCAATCTGGACGTAAAGGCTGCTTATATCGGCTCGAAAATCTTTGAAGCCGTGCATGTCTCCAAACGTTTCGGCGAGCTGAAAATCACCGAAGATTTCAATTATATTTTCGCCCGGTATGAAAAAATGGGAATCGTGGGCAATAACGGCACCGGCAAATCTACCTTTATAAAGATGTTGATGGGCGACGTGGCGCCGGACAGCGGTCATTTCGACATCGGTGAAACGGTTCGTTTCGGGTATTATAGCCAGGATGGGTTGCAATTCGACGAACAGATGAAGGTGATCGATGTGGTGCAGGATATTGCCGAATATGTCGATTTGGGAGACGGGCGTAAAATGGGTGTTTCCCAGTTCCTGAATTATTTTCTTTTCACGCCCGAAAAACAGCATAGCTATGTTTATAAATTGAGCGGCGGAGAAAAACGCCGTCTTTACCTGTGCACCGTTTTGATGCGGAGCCCGAACTTCCTGGTGCTCGACGAGCCGACGAACGATTTGGACATCATTACTTTGAATGTGTTGGAGGAATACCTTCGGAATTTCAAGGGATGCGCTATCGTGGTGTCTCACGACCGGTATTTTATGGACAAGGTAGTGGATCACTTGCTGGTGTTCCGCGGAAATGCCGACATTCAGGATTTCCCGGGCAATTATACCCAATACCGGGGATGGAAAGAACTGAAAGATCAGGAAGAAAAAGAGGCTGAAGCCGCGCGCGAGGCGCGTGAAAAACCGGCCGCGGCGAAACCGGAGCGTCCCGCCGCCACGCAAAAAAAGAAATTGTCATTCAAAGAACGGAAAGAGTTCGAAGCCTTGGAGGCAGAAATACCCCGGTTGGAAGCCGAAAAAGCGGCGCTGGAAGCCGAAATGAGCAGCGGCACATTGAGCAATGAATTGTTGATGGAAAAATCAGAACGTTTCGGCCGGTTGATGGACGAAATCGACGAGAAAACGATGCGCTGGCTCGAATTGAGCGAATGGGCTTGAGGTGAACTGCTCGACTGTTTCCTTCCCCGTGGCCGGCGTGTAAATCGAGGCCCGGGTGAGGATTACTAAATCATAGACTCGATGAATGACAGGAAAAGCCGTATGGGGGCGGCGGACAAACGAAAAGAGAAGATGGACATGCCGGCGGCAACCGGTATATCGGGTATATCGGTTGCCGCCGGCGAAGAGCAAAAAGCCCCGCTTTGGAACCGGAATTTCATTCAATGCTGTCTTTCTTATTTCCTAATGAATTTCGCCTTTTACATGCTGATGCCCACTCTTCCGCTTTATCTGGCGGATCAACTGGCCATCGGTACTTCGGAAGTGGGAATAGCTTTGTCGAGCTATACCATCGGATTGATGTGCGTACGCCCTTTTTCCGGCTATCTGGTGGATTGTTTTTCCCGTAAAACCCTTTATCTGTTTGCTTTTGCATCCTTCGCGCTGTTGTTTGCCGGCTATCTGGCGGCGGCTACGCTGCTTACGATTATGGCGGTCAGGTTCGTACAAGGCGGCTTTATGGGGCTTACTTCCGTTTCCGGCAATACCATCACCATCGACGTGATTCCTTCCAGCCGGCGTGGCGAGGGCATGGGTTTTTACGGACTGGCTATTAACCTGGCCATGTCGCTGGCTCCTTTGGTAGCCGTAACGCTTTACGACCGGCAAGGATTTCATCCGTTGGTGATAGCCAGTCTGGTGATTGCTTCGCTGGGTGTCGTCTCCGTAGGGTTTATCCGGTATCCTGGGCGGCAGCCCGCTCCACGGCCCGCTTTTTCCCTCGACCGGTTTATCCTGGTGGAGGCTTTACCTACCGGCCTGGCTTATC
>DBFJSK010000473.1:0-18950 GCA_048403675.1 Tannerellaceae bacterium
TGTTAAATAATATAAATAGAAAGCGGCTGAAAGAAGCAAAAAATCAAAAGGGAAAGTTCGTAAACTCTCCCTTTTTTTAACAAAATAACCTTTGAAATTGAAATAGTGTATCATTCTGATAAAAGAATTTCGTTCCTATTCCGCAACTTTCTTGCAAATCTCGATTAATTTGTAACGCAGATTGCCGCCGTCGGCAGGGGGCATAGCCAAGGTCGTTTTCTCTACCCAAAGTTCATAGGCATGCCCTTTTTCATACGTAAACCCCTCGATTTCCGAAAAACCGAACGTACGATAAGTCTTTTCGTTTTCTTCGCGGGCTAACATACAAGCTCGCGGTTCGCTAGCTCCCCAAGGCTGATGCATACCTGTTGTGCCGGAAACATAAAGTTTCACGGTTTCCACCTTATCACCCGGTTCATCGGTGTGCAGACAAGCGGACAAAGCCAACGAGCAAAACCATAAAAAAAGCAGTTTAACCAAGCATTGTGTTTTCATAAGCGTATGTATGGATTCTATGGAAAGGATGCATACCCCCGGCAGAAAGTTGCATGGCGAAGCGGTTTTGTTCTATGATAGGAGTTGCCTTTGTGCTGAACAGCGGCCGCTACAAAGAAATAAATGTTAAATTATTCTTCTCGTTTCCAATTACTTTCCTTCTTTCAGAGGTTGCCGGTAAAGACTTTTTTCAATAGGAAATGTAGTACCTTTTTTAGTGTTAAATAATTGATTTACAATAATTATATATAAGAATATGTAGATAAGAAATTACTTTTTTTTCTCTTTGTGTAGAATACAGATAGTACCTTTTTCTATTGACAAAGCCGGAATAATGGCGGATATTGCGCTAAATTTTTTTAATCTATTCTAATAAAAACAGACATGGGAATATCACAAAACAGAACCCGGTTGCATACCGGTTCATTCCTGAGGTTAGCCACCTTATTGGTTCTCCTCTCCCTCCTTCCGGCCTTCGGCTTCGCCCAAGGTAATGTGGCGAAGGGTGTTGTTTATGATGAAACAGGCATACCCGCCATGGGTGTGAACATCCTCAAGAAAGGAACCACCGAAGGGACGATTACCGATCTCGACGGAAAGTTCGAAATCCCCGCCCAAAAAGGCGATGTACTCGTTTTCTCCTACATTGGTTATATGAGCCAGGAGATCACTTTTAACGGGCAACCCAAAGTAGAGGTACGTCTGAAAGAAGATGCCGAAAAACTCGATGAAGTAATCGTAGTAGGATACGGTACGATGAAAAAGAGCGACCTGACCGGCGCCATTTCTTCAGTCGATGTAGACGAACTGGCCAGTCGCGCCACCACCAATCCGGCGGAAGCCTTGCAAGGAAAGGTATCCGGCGTCAACATCCAGAAAGTCGGCGGTAACGCCGGTTCGACGGTATCGGTAAAGATCCGCGGCGTGAAGTCCTTCGGCGATAACGATCCGCTCTACATCATCGACGGTTTTCCGGGCGATATTAACAATGTAAATCCGCAGGACATCGCTTCGATGGAAGTCCTCAAAGACGGCGCCGCCGCCGCCATCTACGGTTCGACAGCCGCCAACGGCGTGATTATGATTACCACCAAGAACGGGAAAAAAGGTGAAGTAAAAGTCGACCTGACCACTTACCTGAGCGTAACCCAGATCGCTAAACAACTCGAACTGCTGGATGCCAACGGCTATGTACAGGTACACAAACAAATGTACGACAATTACAACCAGCAATACGGCAGCCATGTAAGCTATCCGGGCTATATCACCAATCCCGGCAGCCATAATACCGATTGGCAGGACGCTATGATGCGTTCCGGTTTTTCCCAGAACTATATGCTCAGCATCCGCGGGGGCGGCGATAACGCCCGCTATTCGGTTTCTTACAACCATGCCGACGACAAAGGTATCCTGCTAGGCAACGATTACCGCCAGGATAATGCGCGGATGAAATTGGCCGTCACCAAACATATGTTCGATATTGACGCCAATATGTCGTTTAAGGTAACCGACAACAAACAACCGCAATGGAGCTTGAAAGAAATGTACGGTATTTCGCCTCTGGTATCTGTTTATGACGATACGAAGGAATACGGCTACGGACTGACCGACGTAAACGGCTTGCCGAGCAACCGCAATCCGATGGCCGACTACGCTTACCGTAGTAAATCCGATAAACTTTACAATATTGATGCCAATGTGGCCGTCACGGCGCATTTCACCGATTGGCTGTCGTTCAAGTCGGCCTATTCTTACCGCGGGGTATACGAACGTACCAAGTCGCACCGCCCTCCTTACATTGCCGACATCAAGCAAAAAACGGAATATCCTTACCATACCGAAGGATCGAGCTACTGGCAGGAACAAGTAGTCGATAATGTATTGACCTTCGACAAGAAATTCGGCGATCATTCTCTCAACGTAATGGCCGGTAATTCGATCATGATGCGCGATTATACCTGGAATACGATTTATGTGGAAGGGAAAAACACCGTGTACGAAGTAAAAGACGGCCAATTGGTGACCAGCCAGGTGCCGGGCGGTTTCCTCGATCCGAACCAATCCACCATCGATGCCGGCAAGGGCGGTACGTTCAGCGGCGAAGGTACGATGTACAAATACCGCCGGGTATCGTTCTTCGGACGGTTGAACTGGGCTTATGCCGGCAAATATATGTTGCAGGCCACGGTGCGTACCGACGGTTCTTCCAAATTCGGCGTCGACAGCCGGTGGGGAACCTTCCCTTCCGTAGCGTTGGGATGGCGTATCACGGAAGAAGATTTCTTCCCGGAAAACACGGCCATCAGCAACTTGAAACTTCGCGCAAGCTGGGGCCGGTTGGGAAATGAACAAGCGTTGGGCTATTACGATTTCCTTTCGTTGATCGAAACCTACAACGACATGTCTATGGGTTCGGTAGAAGGCTCGGGTTCGACACCCTGGCCGGGCAGTATCGCCACCAATCTGGCCAACCGCAATCTGAAATGGGAAACGACCGATACGAAAAACGTAGGGGTGGATTTCGGCTTGTTTAACGGTAAGCTGTACGGCGCTTTCAACTATTATTACAATAAAACGGAAGATATGTTGATTACCAAGAAGCTGGCTCCGTCGGTAGGGTTGAAAGATCCGATTATGAACGTGGGGAAAATCCGGAATACGGGTATTGAATTTGAAATTAATTATGCCGACCGGAAAGGTGATTTCGATTATAATGTAGGTTTGAACCTGGCTACTACCTCTAATAAAGTATTGGAACTCTCCGATCCCTCGCAAGCTTTGTACGGAGAAGGGCTGAAATGGGATACCGAACATTTCCCCACTCAGACACGTGTGGGCAAACCCATCGCAGGTTTCTGGCTTTACCGCACAGACGGAATTTTCCAGAACGAAGCCGAGATCAAGGCGCATACCGACAAAGACGGGAATATGCTGCAACCCAATGCGCAGCCGGGAGATATCCGTTTCCGCGATGTCGATGGCAACGGTTCGATCGATGAAAAAGACAAAGAATATTGCGGATCGGGTATTCCCAAAGTGGAAGTGAACCTTTCGTTCAGCGGTTCGTATAAAGGCTTCGACCTTTCCTTATTGGTAGGAAGCGCCTGGGGCAACAAACTTTACAATGGCAACCGTTACTTCTTCGAAAGTATGAGTTCGGGTACGAATTTCCTGGCTTCCACCGAAAAGGCCTGGACGCCTACGAATACGAATACCGACGTACCCCGGGCTATTTTGCAAGACCCGAACGGCAACTCCCGCGAATCGGATCGTTTCCTGGAAAACGGCAATTTTGTCCGCCTGCGTCAATTGCAGATCGGGTATACGTTGCCCGCAGCGCTGATGAAGAAAGTGCTGATCGACAAGCTTCGTTTCTATGTAAGCGGCGAGAACCTGTTTACGATTACCGGTTATTCGGGCATCGATCCGGAATTCTCCCGCAAAAGTTCGACCGATGAAAATTCGGAAGCGCTCAACGCCGGTATCGATAATATGGTGTATCCGTTCACCCGTTCGTTCGTCTTCGGTATGCAACTTACTTTTTAATCCATTATCTAATTACAGAACAGTATGAAATCCATTCATTCTATAGCCGCCGTATTATTGTTGGCGGCCGCAACGACGAGTTGCGATGATTTTCTGACCGTTTCTTCTCCCGATAAGCTATCGTCGGAATCTTTCTGGCGCGACAAGAGCGATGTGGAACGCGCAATGGCGGCGGCTTATTCCAAATTGGAATCGAGTACCGAAACGTATACCTTTGCCGAAGTGAAATGGCCGGTTGAGGCGTACCGCGAAGATATTATCGATTTGGGAGCAGATGCCCTCAACTACCCGAACTGGGTGGAACTGGCCAATTTTACGTATACCAACGGTAACTCGCAGTTTACCACTTATTGGGAGGATAATTACAAAGGTATCAACTATTGCAACCAGGTCATCCAGAAGGCGGCCGAAATGGAAGACGGCACGATCTCCGAGGAAGACCGGGCGCAGGAAATCGCCGAAGCGCATTTCCTGCGGGGCTATTACCATATGAAGTTATTGCTCAACTGGGAAAAAATCATTGTACGCGATAAATATTTGCTGGAATTGAGCGACGCCGGCCCCACGCCGCTGTCGGAACGTTCGGCTACCTGGGAATTTATCCTTTCCGATTTTGAAAAAGCGACGGCGCTGAACGCCACCCGGTCGTCGAGCGAAACAGGACGCGCTACGCGGGGTGCGGCGTATGCTTTTGCCGGTTGGGCGCATCTGACACGCGCTTATGAAGAGCCTGATAAAAAACAGGCGGAATTGGAAGCTGCGGTGGCGGCTTTCAACAAAGTAGAAGGCTATTCGTTGGTGAAAAATTTCCGTTCGATGTTCGACGCCAGCAACAAGAATTCCAGCGAAGGCATTTTCGAATTGCAACTGACGCTTTCCGATGCCAGCGGAGCCTGGTATAAAACACAGTTGCACCGTTGGATGGGCGCTAGCGAACTCTGGGGATGGGACGAGATTCTGCCCAGCCAGATGCTGATGGACGAATATATGAAAGAAGGCGCGATCGCTACGACGGGCCGTTACGATAGCCGGTTGTATGAAACCATCTTCTACCAATGCGATTATTTCAACGATCCGGAGGCTGGTCGCGTGTATGGGGATATTTACGACAATTGGTTCTGCCTTTTCGATGATGATTACAATGTAATACCGGGTACGGCTTATAACAAACCGGCCTTCCGCAAATTCATGCCGGCCGATTACGAAGGCTTGGATGCCAACTATTTTGCTCCGAATATTCCGTTGATGCGGTATGCCAATGTGTTGTTGATGAAGGCCGAAGCCTTGAACGAACTCGGACGCACGGCCGAAGCGATTCCGCTGATCGACGAAGTACGCGCCCGGGCCGATATGCCAGGCATGAAGGGAACAAGCCAGGAAGCCGTGCGGGTTCAGATCGAACACGAACGTATCCTGGAATTTCCGCTGGAAAACTTCCGCTTTTATGATTTGCGCCGTTGGGGCAAAACCAAGCAAGCGCTCGATGCGGTAGGTCGTACCACCTTCGACGCGTCGAAGCATAATTTCTATCCGATTCCTATCCAGGAATTGAATGCCAACAGCGCTATTCAATAATTGAACCTTTTATCGACACCATAAAAACACACTTTTAGTTACGGGGTGTCTCTGGCCTGGCGCGGGAGGCACCCCTTTTATCTTAATTTTACAGAAGCGTATGAAACGATTGATTCAGTATATTACTTGTGCTTTGTCGCTCAGCGCCTTAGCGTATGCAGGACCGAAGGAGTGGGAGAATGAGCGGGTGAACCAGATCAACCGCGAACCGATTCACGCCCATTTTGTGCCCTATGCTTCCGAGCGGGCGGCGTTGCAACAGGATGTGGCGGCGAGCCGCCGCTACAATCTGGGGGGCACGTGGAAATTCCATTTTGCGAAGAATCCTGCATCGCGGCCGGCGGCCTTTTACGAGCAGGGTTTCGATGTGTCCGGATGGAAGGATATTGAAGTACCTGGCAGTTGGGAATTGCAGGGATTCGATGCGCCGATCTATACCGATACGCGCTATCCTTTCCCGGCCGAACCGCCGCATGTGCCGGCGGATTATAATCCGGTCGGATCGTATGTTACGACATTTACCGTACCCGAGGGGTTGAAAGGCCAGGAAATCATCTTGCATTTCGGCGGCGTGGAATCGGCTTTTTATTGCTGGTTGAACGGCCGGTTCGTGGGGTATAGCGAAGACAGCCGGTTGCCGTCGGAGTTCCTGATCGACAAGTATCTGAAACCGGGCGAAAATAAGCTGGCGGTAGAGGTATACCGGTATAGCGACGGTTCGTACCTGGAGGGCCAGGATTATTGGAAATACAGCGGTATCGAACGGGATGTGATGCTGATCGGGCGTCCGGCGGTACGGGTGCGCGATTTCGAAGTGAAAGCGGATTTGGAGAACCAATACCAGGACGGCGTGCTGGATGTAACGGTCGCGCTCGACGGACGTCGTCCGGCCCACGGGGCCGCGGTGCAATTGAAGGTGCTCGACGGCACGAAAGAGGTGGCTTCGGCTCGGCTGACGGCTTCGGGGAAGGCGGATACCTTACTGCATTTCCGGAAGCATTTTCCCGGCGTCAGACGATGGACGGCCGAGACGCCCGAACTGTATACCTTGGTGGTGAATACGTTGGATAAGAAAGGACGGCTTACCGAGTCGTTCACCCAGCGTTTCGGTTTTCGGAAAGTGGAAATGAAACACGGGATGTTGCATGTGAACGGAACGCCGATTTTAATCAAAGGGGTGAACCGGCACGAACATGATATGCACCGGGGTCGTACCATTTCCACCGAGAGCATGGTGGAGGATATCCGGTTGATGAAGCAGTTCAATATCAATGCGGTACGTTGCTGCCATTATCCTAACCGCGAGGAATGGTACGAGTTGTGTAACGAGTACGGAATTTACCTGGTGGATGAGGCGAATATCGAATCGCACGGAATGGAAGCGCATCCCGACGGCACGCTGGCGAATCATGATGGCTGGGAAATACCTTTTATGGAACGGATGTCGCGCATGGTGGAACGGGATAAGAATATAACGGCTATCATTACGTGGAGCCTCGGAAACGAATCGGGGTACGGCAAGCATTTCGAAACGATTTATCATTGGACGAAACAGCGCGATCCGAGCCGTCCGGTACAATATGAAGGCGGTGGCGTGAAAGGGTTGTCGGATATTTATTGTCCGATGTACGGGCGGATCTGGTTGCTTCGCCAATGGGCCAACCAACGCCAGGATCGGCCGCTTATTCTGTGCGAATATGCGCATGCTATGGGCAATAGTGTGGGGAATTTGCAGGATTACTGGGATTTGATTTACAAGTACGATAATTTGCAAGGCGGCTTTATCTGGGATTGGGTGGATCAGACGTTTCAGATTAAAGATGCCAAAGGCAATCTGATCCAGGCTTACGGCGGCGATATGGGATTCGTGGGGATCGTAAACGACTCGAATTTCTGCGCCAACGGGTTGGTAGCGGCCGACCGGAGTTTGCATCCGCATATCTGGGAGGTGAAGAAGGTGTATCAGTATCTGCATTTCGAAGAGGTACCGTTTACCAAGGATCGGGTGAAGATCACCAACCGGCATGATTTTCTTTCGTCGGATGTGTATGTGTACGACTGGACGGTGAAAGCCGACGGCCGGGTAGTGGCCGAAGGAAAATGGGACGTGCCTTCCATCGCTCCCCATGATTGGGCGGTGGTGCCGGTGCCGATACCGGCTTTCGACGCTGCTCCGGATACGGAATATTTCCTGACGCTTTCGGCACGTACGAAAAAGGCTACGCCGTTGGTGCCGGCCGGTCATTTGGCTGCTTCCCAGCAATGGTTGTTGCCGGTGGGCAAAGGTATGCCGGTTTCTTGCCGGGCGGAAGGCCGGACGAGCGCCGGGGCTTCGGATGGTACGGCCGATCTGGGGCGGGTGAACGTGAAAGAGACGGCTCAGGCGTATACGTTGGAGGCCGGCAAGGCTTCGGTGGTCTTTTCGAAGGCTGACGGAGAAATAAGCAGTTACCGGATCGGAGGGAAAGAGTATCTTCAGAGCGGGCTCCGCCCGAATTTCTGGCGTCCGCTTACCGATAACGATGTGGCGAACGGAATGTCCGCACGGTGTGCTACCTGGAAAGAGGCCGGCGCGCGCCGGGTGTTGAATCATTTCTCGGTGGAACCGGCTGCGGGGGGCGCTTCGGTGGTCGTGACGGCTTATTATGGGCTGCCGGAGCAGGCTTCTACGGTGGAAGTGACCTATACGGTGTATGCCGACGGGGTGATAAAAACGGAATTTTCGTTTACACCGGGCAAGAAAGAGTTGCCGGAGTTGCCGCGGGTAGGCATGTGCATGGTGCTCGAAGGGGAATTCGACCGGATGAGTTGGTTGGGTCGCGGGCCTGAGGAGAATTATTGGGATCGGAAATCGGGCGCTGACGTCGATTTGTACCGGGCTACGGTGTGGGAACAGTTCCATCCGTATGTGCGGGCGCAGGAAACGGCGAATAAATGTGATGTTCGCTGGGCGGCTTTGCAGAATGCCCGGGGCGAAGGGTTGATGATCGGTGCGGCCGGCGAACCTTTGGGCGTGAGTGCCTGGAATTTCCCGATGGAGGATTTGTATTATGTGCCTTCGTCGGTGAAACATATTCATGGCGGTAGTCTGCAAAAGAAAGATATGGTTTGGCTGAATATCGATGCCCGGCAGATGGGCGTGGGGGGCGATAATACCTGGGGAGCGCGTACGCATCCGGAGTATACGATCACGCCGTCTGAGCAATATTTCGCCTTTTACCTGATTCCGGTAAGCGGGAAAACCGATTTGCCGGCAGCGGCTAAATTAAACCGGTAAGCAGCGGGCCGGGTTTCTCACAAAAGAGATCCGGCCGAACCGGATGTTTTTATCCTGTTTTTTTAATGTAAAATATATATGAAAGCGAATCAATGGATAGGTATGGCGCTCCTGGCGGTGGCGGGTTGGAGTGGTTGCTCGGTGCAACAGCCTCGGCCGGCACGCCAGGCTGAAAGCTATGGGAATATTTTGGATATCCGGTATACGCCGGATTCCACGACGCGTTGCCGGGGATGGTTTACGGATGCCGGGGCCTGGTATGGGTTTACCTTGCCGGCTGCCGAGAAGTGGGTGAACGGGTTTTGCGGCCCCTTTCATCTGGATATGAACCGGCGGCAATGGGTGTCGGACGCTTTGGTGAAGGTCGGGTTTGCCGACGAGGATAAGGCGGCGGTCTATGTGCCGGATTCGGTGTGTTATTTTCCGGGCGAGTTGTATCTTTCGGCGGCTTCGGCGGCCGGACGTATCGAGCAGCGGTTGGTGTTTGTGGATCGGTCGACGGCGTTGCTTAGCTGTGTGTCCGGGCGGGACGTGCCGCTTCGTTTTTCGGGTGAGGCGCTTCCCGAAGGAGTGCAGTGCCGGGCGGAGAAGAATACGTTTTTGCTGACGTGGCCTTCCGGAGAAGGGGTGGCGCTTACCTTTAGTCCGGAAATGGGTATTTCGGTTTCCGGCGATGGGTATGAAACGCAGACGCTTTCGGGCGGAAGCGGGAATGTGGTGATTTCTTTCTTCGAAAATGCGGCGGCCGAAGCGGCTGTTTTGCAAAAAGCGACAGCGGTACAATTGGAACCGGATCGTTTTCGCAGGGAAACGGCGGATCGGTGGGAGGGCTATCTCGGCCGGGTGCTCCGGAAGGATATGCCGATGGCCTACAACCGGGTAGCGGTGAAGGCGGTGGTTACGCTGATGGCGAATTGGAAGAGTGCCCGCGGCGATTTGCATCACGACGGGGTGGTGCCTAGTCATGCGGTAGGTTATTTTATGGGTTTCTGGGGATGGGATTCCTGGAAGCATGCGGTGGCTTTGGCTCGGTTCGCGCCTTCGCTGGCGAAGGATCAGGTGCGGGCGATGTTCGATTATCAGACGCCTGAAGGGATGATTATCGATTGTATTTATAGTGATGCGGCTGAAAATAACGCTCGCGATAGCAAACCGCCGTTGGCGACTTGGGCGGTGAACGAAATTTTCCGGGCGACGGGCGATTCGGCTTTTGTTGGCGAGATGTATCCCAAATTGTTGGCTTACCACCGGTGGTGGTTTGCGGCGCGCGATCATAATGGGAACGGCATTTGCGAATTCGGCGCTTGCGACGGCACGTTGGAAGCGGCGGCATGGGAAAGCGGCATGGATAATGCGATTCGTTTCGACGACGCGGTGATGGTGAAAAATGCCGCAGGGGCCTGGAGCATGAATCAGGAATCGGTGGATTTGAATGCTTTCCTGGCGTTGGAGCATCGGTTGTTGAGTGAATTGGCTCCTGTGGCTGGCGAGGTGTTTGCCGAACCGGATCGGTTGACGGCGGTGCCGGCGTATTTTTTTGTGCCCGAACGCGGATTTTATTTTGATAAGCGGCTCGACGGTACGTTTGTATTGGAAGAGGGTACGGAGGCTTGTGTGCCGCTTTGGGCCGGGATTGCTTCGAAGGAGGAAGCGGCTGCGTGTATGAAGTTGTTTACGGATACAACGAAGTTTGCTACCTATATTCCTTTCCCCACCATTGCGGCGGATAATCCGAAGTTTATGCCGGCCGGGTATTGGCGGGGGCCGATTTGGCTGGATCAGGTGTATTTCGGAATTTCGGGTATCCGGAAGTATGGCTATCGGAAAGAAGCGGATGCGTTTACCGAGCAGGTGTTCGACCGGTTGCAGGGATTGGAGCAGGATGCGCCGATTCATGAGAATTACGACACGCACAACGGGGGGCGGCTGAAAGCGCCTCATTTTAGCTGGAGTTCGGCGCATTTGTTGTTGTTGTATGAGGAGTATGGGAAGTAGCTTGGGGCGCTCAGCGTAAGGCCGGGCGGGTTTCGCTTTCTTCTTTTCGGGCTGCGAGCTGCGGACCAGCCGGCCGGGTCTTTCTAAATAACAGGCTTTCTCTAGATAACAGGTTCTCTCTCTCTAAATAAATGTAAAGTGCTTCTCCCCGTCGGTTCTAACTGACGTTGGAGGGGCACTTTTTGTTTATCTCGGCAAGGGGGAAAGAAATGAAAATCCCTTTATTTTACTCGTCCATCCGGTGGGGCAGCGGGAAATAAAGGGATTTGAAAAAGGCGTCCCTTCGTGGGGGCGCCTTTATGTTTGTTGTTCTTTGTAGCGTAGCGTTTATTCTTCGGCTGCAAACATGGGGTCCCAGGCAGGCAGGCGAACCGGTTTTTGTTTCATCACTTCTTTTACTTTATCGGTGATGTATTTTTTGTCGACTACCAGGCGGAACATGTATTCATTGAACCAGGCATCGGTCATAATCAGATGGCCGGCGTTGGCGCCGGGGCCCCAACTGTTTTCTACCATCCATTTCTTGGGAGTGCCGTTGGCGTCGAGATCGACGGCCATCAAGGTCATGGCGTGCGATGAACCGCTTGAGAAGGTTTGGATGCGTTCTTTTTTATCCATGCCGAAGTTCACGCCCATCAGCGAACCGTAGTCGTAATAGTTTACGTCGAGCAGGCCGCGTTCACGGTCGAAGAATTTGCCTACGTCGCACGAGAAGTACATCATCGTGCTGTCTTTGATGGAAGCGATGGCCATTTGTTTGATGTCTTCGATCGGCAGGTTCACGTAAGTCCAGTTTTTACCGTCGTATACGTGGCGGTCGTAGTCGATTTCATAGAGTTTGTAGAATGCGCGGCTGGGGTCGTTCATCAGCATAACGTAGTCGTTTTTCAGGTCTTTGCCGATGTATTCCTGGTAGAAGGATTGCGGGGTATAGGTTTTCGTTTCTACCGGTTTGCCCAAGGCGTCTTTGCGCGTCCACGTAAAGCTCGTGGGGGGCTCGCCCAGTGTGAGTACCAACATGCGGTAAACGGTGCCGAGCATTTCGGTTTTTTTCTTTTCCAGGTCGGCGGGTTTGGCACCGGTCGAGGCGTCTTTGCGCAGTTCTAGCCCGTATTCTTTCAGCTTCAAGCCGATCAGGTTCGACATGCGCGAAGTGTGTTCGCTGCTGTAGGTTTCGGCCATGACTTCGGCCGGCACTACGCCGTATTTCATCAGGTTGTCGGAGATGCCGGTGAACTGGCCGCCGTCGCCGATGGGGTTTTTAAAGAGCCATTCTACCATTTTGTCTTCCAGCGGTTTTTCGCGGGTATCGATAATGCCTTGCAGGAAGAGGTTGGCTTTTTCCAGTTGATCCCAGAAGAAGGAGTAGTTTTGGGAAAGGTAGAATTCGCCCATGTCGTGCCGGGCGATGATGTCCGAACGCAGCACGTTGAGGCCGGTGAACAGCCAGCAGCGGCCCGACGATTTCTGGTTGGTGATTCCTTTGCCGTTTACTTTATCGGAGAAGTAGGTGTCGAAATTGTTTTTGTCGTCGTTGTTTATGGCCAACTTGCTGATGTCGTTGTTGCAGATGGCGTTCCGGAGGGCTTTGTCGGCGGGTGTGCCTTCATAAGCTTGTTGGATTTGTTTGAGCATGCCGGGGGTGATTCCTCCGCCGGCTTGCTGGGCATGAGCGGATAGTGTCAGGCCCAGGGCCAGGGCGGCTATCCATACGTTGTTTTGTTTCATGAGCGTTAGATTTTTATAGATTCTTTTCTTGCAAGGATAGCGCAAACCGGGGGAAGCAAGCGGGCTTCTTTGGCCGGGGTGCAGCCTATCTTGGTTTTTAGGAAGCAAAGATAGTGTTTTTAGGGAATATTTAGTCATTTTGTATAGGAAGTGTGATTGTAAACCGGCTGCCTACCCCCTCTTTTGATTGCACATGGATAGTTCCCCGGAATCGTTGTACGATTACGTTACAAATGGCCAATCCCAGGCCGGTGCCTTGGGCGAATTCGTCGAGTTTGTTGAAGCGTTCGAAAATGGCGCCTTGTTTTTCGGTCGGAATACCTCGGCCGGTGTCTTCCACATAGAGTTTTGCCTGGGTACTTTTCGCCGTGGTTTCATATCCGATGCGGATATAGCCTTTCTCGGTGAATTTGGCGGCGTTGTTGATGAAGTTGGTAATGACCTGGGTCAGCCTGTGCCGGTCGGTATACAGCGTGACGGGGGCGGCGGGGGTGCATAGTTGAAGCTCTACGTTCGGGGGCATCAATAGCTGATGGGTATGGTAGATGTCAGACAAGATTTCGGTCAGGTTGTAGGGGGCGAAGTGGAAATCCATCCGGCCCGATTCGATGCGCGAGAGGTCGAGTATGTCGTTGATGAGTTTGAGCAGCAGGTCGCAGTTGGTATTGATAAGCTCCAGGAATTCGTGTTTTTCTTCCGGAGTGAATTCGGCTTCTTCGGTATTGATGAGGTTCGAGAAGCCTACGATGGCGTTCAGCGGCGTGCGGATTTCGTGGCTCATGTTGGCTAGGAAAGCCGATTTCATTTTATCGGATTCTTCGGCTTTTTTGCGGGCTTGGATCAGGGCTTGTTCGGTTTCTTTTAGTTTTTGGATGTTCAAGCAAAGTCCGCTGATGACGTGGTCTTCTTCGCTGTAGGTGTAACGGAATTCCCACCATTGGTATCCGCTGCCGTTGAAGTTGTAGCGGCCTTGTCCGATGCGTTGGATGACCGAGCCGTTGAGAGCGCTGTTGATGCGTTGGTTGAAGGATGGCCAGTCTTCAGGGGAGATGATTTCACGGAATTCTTCCAGTAGCATGGGGCGCTCTTCCATGCCGACGGTGGTATAGAAATGAGGATCAAAGTAGATGAAGCCGTCCTTGATCTGGAAAGCGAATACTTTGCCGCCCGAGAGGGCGAGGGAAAGGAAGCGTTCGCCTTTTCGGAGGTCGTTTTCGGCGCGGCGTTTTTTCCGGTCTGCTTGTCGGTAAAGGAGAAGCAGGTAAACGATCGTGAGGATAATCAGGATACTGCCGAAGGTGCCTCCGATGATAAGCGCCGATTTGTATCGGATGGTGAAAGGCATGTTGATGATCCGGTATTTGGGGGAAACTTGGTCTAGGGACAGGTTCCAACGTTCCATTTCCGCCCAGTCTACCCAATATTCTTTGGGGGTTTGGGTGATGGGGAATTCTTTGAGGGGGCGGCCGTTGAGTATTTTTACGATCCGGTCGGCAGCTAGTTCTTGCTGGGTTTCCAGCGGGGTGATGTATCCTCCTAGCAAACCTTCTCCCAGGCCGAATCCTTCGTTAATGGCTGTCAGGGTGGGGGAATTCGTAAGAGTGCCGATGCGTTGCGATGAGAAATCGCGTTTGCCGACGATGTAAATAAGGTGTGTGTTGAGTCCCGACAAAGCCCACAAGAGGCCGGCCGAGGTGGATTTTCGCGAATCAATGCCCATATAGACCATATGGGGGGGCTTGGTCCCCAGTTTTAAGGTTTTCTTGCTTTGTGGTGTGCGTAGCGTATCGATTTGGATCGTGAGCGTGCTGTCAATATTGGCGGTGAAAGTGCCTATGCGGAAGGTGTTGATGCTTTTCTCTTTCAATTCCGTCATAAGCCGGTAGGTGGCTTGTTGGCCGAGGTAGGTTTCATCGAGCCAAAAGCGGATGAACATAGGCCCGAAGATCTGTTCGACCATCGAGCAGGTTTTCATGAATTCCGGTTTGTCTTCGAAACCGGTCACGTTTTCGAATTGTTTGAGCAACGCCCGGTTGGGGTAATTCACGCCTGCAAAGACGACGGGGATCTGATGCGTCAGGGGATGCTGGGAGGCCAGAAGTGAATAAGTGGCCTGGTCGTCGTTTACCCAGATTATATCCGGTTTCCAGGGTGCGATTGTGTCCAGGAAGTGGAAGATCCGTTTACGTTCGTCGGGGTCAAGGTAGTTTTCGCAATCCAGGTAAAAGGGTTGGATCTGGGCGGTAACTCCTTTTTTCTTAAAGAGTTCGGTCAGCTTTTGCTCGTTGTTTTTGTAGCCGGGGTAATCTGCTCCGTAGGATTCGATGACGAGAATGCGTTTGGGCATGCGTGTGTCGGAATGGCAGGCCGTGAATAGACCTGTCAGCAAAAAGGCCAGCATTCCCAGGGTAAACAGGAGGAATGGGCGCGGCTTACGACGGATGTGTGGTTTCACTGAACCTGTCATGTTACTTTTCCATAGCGTTTGTATGGGGATCGGTAGGTCGATTCGGTTTGTCGAAAGGGATGATTAATGTAAAACGGCTTCCTTTTCCCTCTTCCGACCAAAGCATGATGTTGCCTTTGAATCGTTGGGCGATTACTTTACAAATGGCTAGTCCCAATCCGGTTCCTTGCGCAAATTCATCCAATTTGTTGAAACGATCGAATACCTCCTTTTGTTTTTCTTTCGGAATGCCAATCCCGGTATCTTCTACAAACAAGTGGATATATTTACCGTCAAAGGTACGGAAATAACCTATTCGGATGTATCCTTTTTGGGTAAACTTTACGGCATTGTTGATGAAATTTGTCATTACCTGCGTCAACCGGTGAGGGTCGGTGCGCAAGCAAATGGCTTCGGCGGGTACTTGTATTTGCAGTTCTACTTCCGGGGGCATTGATAATTGATGGGTATGGTAGATGGAGGTCAGTAGTTCGGTAAGATTGCAGGTGTCGAAAATGAAATCCATCCGCCCGGATTCGATGCGCGAGAGGTCGAGTATGTCGTTAATTAATTTAAGTAAAAGGTCGCAATTAGTATTAATCAGATTCAGAAATTCGTTTTTTTCTTCCGCGGTGAAGTCCATATCGCCGGAGGTAATCAGGTTCGAGAATCCTACGATGGCGTTCAGCGGCGTACGGATCTCGTGGCTCATATTGGCCAGGAAGGCAGTTTTCATCCGATCGGATTCTTCGGCTTTCTTGCGGGCGCCGATCAGGGCGGCTTCATTGTCTTTGGTCTTCTGGATGTTCAAACACAGACCGTTGATCTGGAAATCTTCCGGATTTGGGCCGGTGTTTATCTGGCGGTAGCGGAATTCCCACCATTGGTAGTTCTCGCCGTTGAATTTGCAGCGGAATTGGATGCTCCATCGCTTGATGGTGTGGTTGCGGAAATGGGTGATTTTTTCCAGTACCCTTTTCCGGTCTTCGGGATGTACTGTTTCCGCAAATTCTTCCGGGGTATAGATCCGGGTGTCCATATCGAGGGAGGAAAAGAAGTCGTCGTCGAAATAGAAACGGTCGCCGACATATTTCCAAACGAAGGTGTTGCCTCCTTCGATGGCCAGGGCGAGGGATTGCCGTTCCTGGCTGAGTCGCCGGAGGGCGTGTTGTTTGCGGGAGGCTTCCCGGAAATAGAGGTACAGCAGGTAGGAAATAAGGCCCAATATAATCAGTGCCAAGGCGATGCCGAGGACTAAAAAGAGTATTTTATGTTTGATGTAATAGGGCATATTGATGATATGCGATCCGGGGGGTAGCAGATGGAGGTCGATGTCGAAACGTTGTAGGTCGTCCCAATTGAACATGTATTCTTTTCTGCTTTTTTGAATGGGAATTTCCGAGGGGGCGACGCCTTGCGTGAGAATCCGGCAAAGGGTTTGTGCCAGTTCGTCCGTCTGTATCTGGTAAGAGGTGAAATAGCCTCCGGTATAGGCGTGGTTGAAGGTGAGTTCTTCGGCCACGGCGGTAAAGGTGGGCACTTCGAAGTATTTTCCCAGCGGCCTCGACATGAAGTCGTGTTTGAGGTTCAGGTAGGTATAGTATTTTTCCAGGCCGTTGAGTTCGCCGAATACTTCTACGCCGTTGATGCGGCGGAAGGGGATAAAGTCGAGCAGGATGCTGTCGGGGCGTTGCATGTCCTGGCCCAGTTTCAGATGGAGGAGTTCTTCGTTGAAATAGGAAGCGAATTTGTCGGGGAAGAGTTTACTTAACCGGTTGTAGTTGATAGTGAAATTTTGATTTTTAACCTGTTCCATGAATAGATCGTACGTTTTTCTGCCTCGGAAGGATTCGTCGTAGTTGATGAGAATACGTACTTTTCCGAGGATGCGTTCGATCAGGCGAATGTTGGTCACGTAATCCGGCTCGTCGATAAAACCGGTGATATTGGGGTATTGCCGCAGTAATTCCCAGTTGGGAAAATAAACGCCGGTGAAGACAAGGGGCACTTTCTTCGTTAGGGGATGGTGTACTGCCAGCAGGTTGTAGGTGGCTTCATCCTGATTGGCCAGAATCAGATCGGGTTGCCAGGATTGGAGACTGTCTAGAAACTGGGTCGTACGACTTAGTTTGTCATTGGCGGCATAGGTATCGCAATCCAGATAGAGGTATCTTAATTCGACACGGATGCCTTTTTTTTCAAGTTTTTCAACTAAGCTTTCGTTGAAGAAAGTGTAGAGCGGCTCGCTGGCTTTCGAAGAATGAAAAACGAGTATACGGGCGGGAGGAGTTTGGGCATGCGAACGCCTGCACGCTAACGTAAAGAGTGATATAACCGAAATCAGGAGTGAAAGCAAGAAAAATAATCGTATGCTATATACCTTATTACCCATTGCTGATTTTTGAATAGTTCCTCTTCTTTAACTATTATATGAAAAATTTAGACCCTGTGCAAAGGTAGTAAATGTTTTTGATATTGAAAGAGTTTCCGGGGGGCGTGACATTTTTTTGAGGGATGAATAAGGAGTTTTAGGGAAATTTTAAGGAGGAACTGCTTTTTTAGTTAAGCTTTAAAAATGGAATGGGGAAGGAACGGGGAAAATGCAATCTTTTTCGGGTGGTGAGGGGATAAAAGAATACCGGAAAAACGGGTTCGTTTTACCTGTTTTTCCGGTATTTCATCTGGAGGGGGTAAGTTTTATTTAATCAGCCCATACCAAGCCGTCCTGGCGGATATGCCATACTTTGCCGTCGGAAGCCGGCAGCGTGATTTCATACATTGAAGGAGTAGTAGCCATTTGGATTTGAGCGGCTACTTCGGCCGGGGCAATCTCTTCCGGTTTCAAGTCGGCTACGCGAGTGGCATAAGCCCCGGTAGTCGCCGCATACTGGTTTTGCCGGTAATAGAGGTTGCGCAAAATCCATTTGGTTTCTTCTTCCGGATGTTTGACAAAAGCTGTTTCTCCCTGGCCGGCTACCTGATCGGAGAATTGTACATAGCCCCAATATTCCGGCATGTGGATATTGATGACGCCTGTCGGGGCCCACACCCAGTTGTGTTCGCGTATTTTGTCCTCTCCTTTTTGGGGTACTTTTACATACTTGCCGTCTTGCACTTCCGTGTCCCATTCCACCCGCGAGAAGTTAACGCGGATTTGTTCGCCCGGCTCGGGTTTTTCTTTGCCGCGCATCATTTGATAGAGGGAGTGCCAGGGAATGAAAAGTTCTACGCTCCAGGCGCGATCCGTGTCGTTGGCCCGATTGAGGGTGCCATCCACATGGACGGCTTTTTTCATGCCTTGGAATTCCCAGTTGTTCATCACCACCGGATTGTCGCGGTAAGGACGGCTCAAGTACAGATCCCAGTCGGTTCCGAGGGCGTTGATTTCGTATTCCAGGTAATTGTGGGTATCGTTGGTCGGATTGAGGAAGACTTCGAAGTCGTTGTCCTGGTAGATTACTGCATCGTGTTCGGTGAGGGTTCCCCATACGTGCGGCTCTTCCATCCAGGCGGCGAAATACATGCCCTGGTCGTCGTAAGCCATTTTGGCGCGGGTTTGGAAAGTCGGAGCCGGCTGTTTATCGCCTTCGATATCCACAAAATCGGTTGTCCAGGGAACGGCGTCCCATTCTTCGGGCGAAAGTTTGCCGTCGATATGGATGGGCCCGGGCGCTCGGTAACAAATATAGCTGGGCGGGTTCAGCGCAAGCGCCGGGGTGGAATAAGCTATGTCGTGGGTTTTCGTGGCAGGTTGGGCACACGAGAGCAGGCCGAGAGCGGCTGCGGGCAAAAGTGTGAGGTAGTGGTTCATGCCTTATCCTCCTCTTCTTTATACCAGGAAGCGTACATATGGTAGTTCCGGGCTATTTTCTGGTTGATCTCCTGGGC
>DBFJSK010000474.1:0-1995 GCA_048403675.1 Tannerellaceae bacterium
TACATATAGATACACCTATTAAAAATAACATTATGACGACATCGGTAAAAGTAAAGAAGAAAAAATCGGCGGTGCCCGGCAAGCGGATGCCGCTGCTTTTGCAGATTATTTGCAAGCGCGAGGTGAAACGAATCGTACTCGATTACCGCCTGGCGCCCGACGAATGGCTGGCCGAGAGAGAAACCGTAGTGATTCCGCCGGGTATGAACAAACGAAGGGCCGATTACTTGCTTGAGGTACAGGAAGAACTTGAAAGTAAAAAAAGAGAATTGGAAAAAACGATCGTCTTTTTGGAGGAACGCGGCGAACTTTCGGCGGCCAAAATAATCGACCATTACAACACTTCGTTCCGGCCGGTATATTGGCTGGACTATATGCAACAGTTGATGGAAGAAAAGAAAACCAACCGAGCGGAGGCTACTTTCCGGAACTACCAGAGCACTTTCCGTATTTTCCGGCAATTTCTGGGTTCGATGAAGCTTTCCGCAAAAGAGTTCGACAAGGAAGTGGTAAAACAATTCGAGCACTATTTGTTCAGCCGGCGTCTGACCACCAATACCATCTCCTTTTATTGCCGCATTCTGAGAATGGTCTGGAACCGGGCGGTGGCCGACGGTATCGTTGAAAGCCAACCCTCTCCTTTCCGCCAAGTATGTATGCGGGTAGAGAAAACCCGTAAACGAGCTATCAACGAGAGCACAATCCGCCGGTTGGAAGGTTTGACCCTCGAAAACAGCGGATTAGCTTTCGCCCGAGATATGTTTTTGTTTTGTTATTATGCCCGGGGAATGACGTTCGTTGATCTGGCTCACCTGACGGAAAAAAACATCGAAGGCAATACGCTTATTTACGTACGTAAAAAAACAGGACAGGTTTTAAAGGTAGGCCTATTGCCCGTGATGAAACAGTTGATTCGGAAATACCGGGGAAGAGGCCCTTTCCTTTTTCCAATCCTGAAAAACAGCCATCCTTCTTTCCAGGAATACGACAGCGCCTTGCGGTTGCAAAATAAACGACTCGGCAAATTAGGTAAATTGATCGGTTGCTACTTGTCCACGTATGTGGCGCGGCATACTTGGGCGAGCGTGGCGAAAATGAAAGGTATTTCGGAAGACGTGATTTCCGAAAGTATGGGGCATACGTCGGTGAAAACAACACGGATTTATATCGCCTCGCTGGATCCTTCCCGACTGGATAAAGCCAATAGAATCGTGATATTCGGCAAAGCGCATTCCCGATCGGTATTCGACGGTCATTTACCTTAATATATAGGGATTATTCTTTCTCTTAGTAAGAGATGGAACGGAGCGTTCCGCTGCTTGTTAAAACATGACAAAAGTACTAATCAAATTCTGAAAGAACAAGGATTTTTTAAATTATTTGTATATAGCAGCCTTTAATATTCATACTTTGGGTGAATATTATTACATCTTTTAAGAAAAGAAGAAGATACTGATTTCTTTTCTTTCTTTGGCGTATGTGATTTTATCTTGCCTTTTTATTCCTTCTTATTCTCTGTTTATCAACTGTTTCACGATTATTTTACGAAAAATACTGGCTTTAGCGGTTTGATTTTCAACCGCTAGATAGCTCTTACTTCCCATCCTTGCCGCTTCGTAAAACCCTTTCAAAATCATAGACTGAATACCTTTTCATTTTTTTCTGTAGGATACCTCCTTTTTATACAGATGAGTTTGGCGTTGTTTTACAATTTGTTTACTCTGCAAGATGATCTGCCGAAAGATACTTCATCAAAACCTTTGAATTTACAAGGCGCTTTCTTTTTCGGCATTTTCGTTCCATCTCTTACTAAGAGACGGAACGCTATTTTTCCGTTTCAAAAGAATAGGGTAAATGAAGATGCAACGAAAATTCCACCTCGTACTGGCAGCCTTGATTCTTCTGCCGATCGCTTTTTACGGACAGCAAACGGCACTGAAAACGAATGCCCTGTTCTGGGCCACCACCACCCCCAATGCCGGAGTGGAAGTCGGC
>DBFJSK010000475.1:0-1717 GCA_048403675.1 Tannerellaceae bacterium
TTCTTGAACTTGTTTTTAGACCGGTCGTTTTGCAAGACAAGGCGGCCGGCCGACTGTTTGTTAGATTAATAATCGATTAATAAAGCGCATCCCTTACGGTCGGATTTGCCCGTCGCCCGTCACCAGATATTTGTAGGTGGTAAGCTCCGGCAACGCCATCGGGCCGCGGGCATGAAGTTTCTGCGTGCTGATGCCGATTTCCGCGCCGAATCCGAATTGCGCCCCGTCGGTAAACGCCGTCGGCAAATTGACATATACGCAAGCGGCATCCACTTGTTGTTGAAACCGGCCGGTAGCTTCCGCCGATTCGCTGACGATGCTTTCGCTATGTTTCGAACTGTACCGGGCGATATGCTCCAACGCTTCGTCGAGCGAGGCCACCGTCCGGATACTCATTTTGTAATCGAGAAATTCCGTTCCGTAACTTTCAGACGTTGCAGCCAGCAGCCCCGCGGCCGGATAAGCTCCATCCAAGGCTTGCCGGGCCGGTTCGTCGGCATAAATAAGGACTTGCTTCTCGGCTAATTTACTGCAAAGCCGGGGCAGATCGGCCAGCCGGTCTCGGTGGATAATCAGGCAATCGAGCGCATTACATACACTTACCCGGCGCGTCTTCGCATTGAAAATAATGGCACTGCCCTTCTCTACATCCCCATCCTTATCAAAATAGGTATGACAGATACCTGCGCCCGTTTCAATCACCGGGACGGTCGCTTCTTCACGCACATACCGGATCAGCGAACCGCTTCCCCGGGGAATAATCAAATCCACCAACCCCACGGCGTGCAAAAGTTCCGTCGTCGCTTCGCGTCCGGGAGGAAGCAAGGTACATACCGCCGGATTAAGCCCGTGGGCCTCTACCACGTCTTGTATCAGGCGGACGAACGCCCGGTTGGAATAATCGGCGTCAGAGCCTCCTTTCAATACGGCAACATTCCCGCTTTTCAGGCAAAGCGAAAAAACATCCGGTGTGACATTGGGCCTTGCCTCGTAAATAACGCCTACCACCCCGAAGGGAACGCTTACCTTACGGATCACCAGCCCGTTCGGCCGTACCGTTTCGCTCAAAACACGCCCGATGGGAGAGGGCAGGGTCGCTACATTTTTCATGTCGGCGGCAATGGTAAGTAAACGTTCGCCGGTCAGTTTCAGCCGGTCGTATTTCGGATTGGCGGTATCCATCCGATCCAGATCCTTTTGGTTTTCGATCAGGATCTCGTCGGTATGGCTTACGATCGCATCGGCCGTATCCCGCAGGATACGGTTTACCGTCTCGGGATCAAGCCCGATCAACTGCCGGGTAGCCTGAGCCGCTTCTTTCAATAATTCTTGTATCTGCTTCATCGGGTTTGTTTTGGAAATGCCGGCCGGAAGACTGGCCCATGAGATGAAAATCCCGGCCCACGCCTCCCTTTATGCCCGACAGAACGGTTGAAAATCTTAGGTGGAGTATTTAATTACATAAATTCTGAATCAACCGGTCTTTTCCCCATACAAGGAAAAACCCGGTCAGGATACAAACGCCTACATTAATTAATTGGTCGTGTCCTAGCGGATGACCGAAAAGCAGAAATCCGTTTACCACACCGCCAATCAGGAAAATAAACATACTCACCCAGCCGGCAATCCAGTTTGCCCGAGTGCGCCGAATCGTCAGACTGATGCCCGATACGATCAGGAGTAAGCAGACAAACAGCAAGCTATACGCCGCCACTTT
>DBFJSK010000476.1:0-2787 GCA_048403675.1 Tannerellaceae bacterium
CAGAAAAGGGGGATGTAAGCACCGACGGTTCGGTTTCTTCCGGCCGGATTTCCTCTTCCGGTTCGTCACCGGATTCCAATTCAGATTGCTGTTCCGTTTCCGATTCCGCTTTCGTTTCAGAAAGAACCTCCTCCGGCCGATCCTGCTCGCCCAACTCTTCCGGCCAGATCAGCGGCTCCGCCTGCGGTGTTGTTTCCGGTGCTGTTTCCGACTGAGGTAGAGCCGTTTCCGCCAAAGCTGTCGCAGCAGATTCCAAAGCCAATTCCTGCGGCGCGTCCGGAGTTTGCCCGGCACCGTCGCTGGTGGGAAGAACCTCGTCGGGCATCACTTCCACCACCGACTCGTCTTCCGGGTCCGCCTCCTTATCCTCCGTTTCTTCCGATTCCTCCAGATCGGAAAAACGGACATTTTCGCCTAATTCGGTCGTTTCGAAAAAGGAAAAGGGTTTGTTCACCAAATCCCGCAACTCCTTATCCGGTAAGAAAGAAAATTTGTAGTGAGCCGGTATCAGAAAACGCTCTCCGGTATTGACATGCACGTTTTCGCGCCGATCCACCAAAATGATTTTAAAGGTACCTACCCCCTTTACTTTTGCAATCTTATCGCTATACACACCCTCCCGGATCTGCGCGACAAATTCTTTCAGAAACAGCTCGGTCTGTTGCTTATCCTTTCCCGTGCGCTCGGCCAGCAACGCGGCTATATCTTGTAGCGTCAACCGGTTATTCATCGTTCGTCAAAGCTTTTAAACGGTTTTTAACAGTCGTTCCGGGCTTGAAGGAAGGCACCAGTTTGGGAGGCACCAGATACCGTTTGCCGTTTGCCGGATTAACCGAGATGCGTTCCGCCTTTTTCCTCACTTCGAACTGGCCCAAACCCTGCAAATAAACCGTATCGTTATCGACCAACGCCGAACTCATCACGGCACTGAAAGCGGCCAGCATTTCAGTCACCTCCGACGCCGTCCATCCCAGGCGGCTGGCCAATTCGGCAACGAGTTCTTTGTTTTTCATCTTCTTATTCTTTTGCAGTTTATGGGGCTATATTAGTTATTTTTTTGTAAACAGGCAAATTTATTGACAGTTTTTATACCGTCCTCCCTACCCTTCTACCTGGCGTCCGTACAGTTCGAACGCCCCGGCTTCTTCTACTTTTACCCGGTAGAAAGTACCGGGCTGCAACACGCTTTCTTTGTTTATCAAAACCTCCGGATCTACTTCCGGAGAATCGAACTCGGTTCGTCCTACATAGAAATCGTCCTCTTCCCGATCCACCATCACCTTGAAAGTCTGTCCCACTTTCGCCGCATTGATTTCGGCGGAAACAGATTCCTGCACCCGCATCAGGTAATCGAGCCGTTCCTGCTTCACCTCCTGAGCAATAGAGTCGGTATAATGCGTATACGCATACGTACCCGCCTCGTGGCTGTAAGCAAACGCTCCCATACGTTCGAAGCGCGCTTTCTTCACGAATTCCACCAATTCTTCAAAGTCCTTTTCCGTTTCCCCCGGATGGCCTACCATCAAAGTGGTACGTAAATGGATGCCGGGCACTTCTTCGCGCATTCGCCCCAGCAATTCATAGGTCTGTTCCGAAGTAATATTCCGCCGCATTTTCTCCAGCATGTTGTTGCTGATATGCTGCAAAGCAATATCCATGTATTTGCAGACATTGGGTCTTTCGCGCATCACGCTGAGCAGTTCGAAGGGGAAACGGGCCGGATACCCGTAATGCAACCGTATCCATTCCACCCCGGGCAGTTCGGAAATCCGCTCCACCAGTTCGGGCAGAGCCGGGCGCTTATACAAATCGAAGCCGTAATAGGTAAGATCCTGGGCGATGAATTGAAATTCTTTTACTCCTTCGGCGGTAAGCAACCGAACCTCTTCTTCCAATTCCTCCATCCGACGGGATTGGTAGCGCCCGGTAATAATCGGAATGGAGCAATAGGAACATGTACGATTGCAGCCTTCCCCGATTTTAAGGTAGGCATAATGCCGGGGCGTAGTAAGCACCCGTTCATAGGCAAGCTCCTGATGGTAGGATTTGCCTAAATCGGCCAGGAGTTCTTTCCAATTGAATTTCCCGTAAAAACGATCCACTTCGGGTAGTTCCTGTTGCAGCTCGCTAAGGAAACGTTCGGACAGACAACCCATGACGTACAGTTTGCCGATACGCCCTTTTTTCTTGGCTTCTCCCAGACGGAGAATCATCTCGATGGACTCTTCCTGGGCGTCGCCGATAAAACCGCAGGTGTTCACCACCACGATTTCCCCGTTGATGGTATGCGGATCGTGGGTTACCGTATAACCGTTGGCCTTGAATTGCCGCATCAATTGTTCGGAATCGACCAGATTTTTGGAACAACCCAGCGTAATAATATCTACTTTATTTTTTCTCATACACGTGTTTGCTATCGGAAAAAGAGGAAAACCGGCTTATTCCCCGAAAAGGGAATTGACAAATTCGCGTTTGCGGAAAGCCTGCAAATCTTCGATGCCTTCGCCCAGACCGATATATTTAACGGGTATGCGGAAATGATCGGAGATGCCGATCACCACACCCCCCTTGGCCGTACCGTCGAGTTTGGTGACTGCCAGGGCGTTCACTTCGGTAGCGGCGGTAAATTGTTTGGCTTGTTCGAAAGCGTTCTGACCGGTGGAACCGTCCAGCACCAGCAAAATTTCATGCGGGGCGTCGGGAACGACCTTTTTCATCACGTTCTTTATCTTGGTCAGCTCGTTCATCAGGTTGATTTTATTGTGTAACCGGCCGGCCGTATCGATA
>DBFJSK010000477.1:0-3322 GCA_048403675.1 Tannerellaceae bacterium
CTGGAAGTGATGCACTCCTTCTCCGGAATACAGAAATCATAAGCGGGAATCATCATTTGGACGTTCCTTTCGATCTGTACGATGGTGAAGATACCGATGGTGGCGTAAACGACCTTATCGGTATTTTCCATGCAGAAGCTTCCGCCGTACCGTCTGCAAATGCAGTCGGGAATTCTGCAGCAAGGCTCGCAGCAGCAGGTTCTTCCTTCGCAGAGCCTGGCGGACAGACCCACCGGCTGCGCTACCTGCACGCTTGCTTTCGGCAGGCTTTGTACGGAATTTTGCTCCAGCTCATCCAGAGAGCCGTCGGAGCTGAATACCTTGACGTTGCCTTCGCTGCCGTAAAGCACCACGTTTTTGCTGAATACGGAAAGGCCGGAAATGGTTACCGGCGGCGCGGCGGGAGTTTGGAAAACATCTAGGGTCACTTCAAAGAAGAAGGTCATATCCACAGAGTAAAAGCCCTTGTGGAACGGTACAGGCTCCAGCCCTAAGTATACCACGAGAACGTCTACATTACGCATACGCACTTGAGCGGCCTGGTCGATGACAGCCTGGGACGCGGGCGAAAAATATACGCGTAAATCCTCAAGACAATCCTTATCATAAGAATGAACGCTCTAGAGGAATATAGGTAACAAAGAAACTTCCAACTGAAAATCAGCGGGTTTTGCTCCTTTTTCTTTGTGGTATATTACCTTTTCGATTACTGACTTTAAAAGTTCGTTTTGAACCTGCGGAGAACTATCTCTGTATTGCGTTAATACCAATTCAATTCTTTGAATCATAGCTGGGATATTTAATCTCTTTTCCTGTTTTCGAAAAGATTCCTTCGATGCTTCTAATTTTTCAATTTTTTTGGTTAGCGTTGATCTTCTTTCCATAAACGTTGAAACGTCGTATACTTGCTGTTCCAACAAATCGTGCAGTCTAGATAATTGATCCTTTGTTGCTTTTAATTCTTTATCAATAGCTTTTATAACTGTAATCGATGTATTTTGCTTTTCTTCTTCCATCTGCTTTTGTCGGCCTTTTAATTTGGTTATTTCATTTCTAAGAGACATTAGCACAGCATCTTCTACTAACGGCAGTTTACTGCTAGGAATACAACCACGTTTTGCACAAAGCAAATAGGGGCCGCCGCGCATGTGGGGCGCTCTGGTCATCATTCGATTGCAATTCCCGCAATGAATTAACCCTGACAACGGGTTTTCAATTACGCCGGTGAAGCTGGGCGAGTGGTACTTTGTACGAGCTATTTCTTGCGCACGGTTATATAAAGCTTCATCAATGATTGCGGGGTGGAGGCCGTCTACTATAGTCCATTTTTCAGGGGGATTATAGATTGTTTCGTGCTTTGTGTTTCCCCGCGTACCTTTTCTAATATGTGTTTTTTGATTCCAGACGATTTTCCCTATATAAACCGGACTTTTGATGATTTTCATAATAGAGGTGCGCCCAAATTCTTGTGATCGATGAGGCTTTGCTCCCATGCTATTTATGGTATCTGCTATATGTTGACACCCCATACCTTTATTTACATAAAGATCAAATATCATTCGAACAAAAGGAGCCTCGTCTTCGTTAATTGCCAAGGAAGGCCGTTTTCCAATCTTTGCCGAGACATAACCATAGGGGGCATTTGCTAAGTATCCGCCCTCCTCTATGGTTTTCTGAATTCCTCTCTGCATTCGACGTTTAATCATTTTTAGCTCTCTATGAGCCATAAAGCCCTCAAATTCGGCATAGTCTTCATCGAACTCGTCGTTTAAATCGTATTGCCGGTTTGGGGTAATTATTTTTGTATTGGAATATTTAAAGGTTTCCAAAATGATGCCTTGATCGCTGGTTTTTCCACGACCCAAACGATCTATGTCCATACATAAAACACCTTCGTAGGCTCCGCTTTCCACTGATTCCAATAAGCGAAGCATCTCGGGGCGGCTGTATAACGATTCGCCGGATACAACTTCTTCATAGATATCCTCGGGTTTAACGTCAATTCCGTTTTCGATGGCATATTTATCTAAAATCTCACGATGACGGCGTAAAGTTTCCTCTACGCTTTTTTCTGGATCATCGGAACGGCTTTTTCTTAAATATAACGCATAAAGTGACATGTTCTTACCCTCTTTATAATTTATAAAACTGTTCCCCCATCGGCCTCGGCTGGTGGGGGATTTTTTATTGCCCTGTTTAATTGCCTCGAATCCGGTGCAATTAAAATCCATCATGTTTACTGGACAAATAAAAAGCCAGATGTTATAATTCACAGCGTAAGGTGTTATCGCAACGGTAGGCGGTTAGTCCCTTTCTCTTTAGGAGGGACGTTATACTTTCTTTTTCCCCTCCTGGAAAGGAGGGTGGTGCTTATGGTTACATATGCGGAACTGTTTCAGTATTCGCTTGTGCTAATCGGCATTATAAGCCTTGTTTTGGCAATAAAAAAGAAGTAACCGCCCAGCCTCGAAACTAGCGGTTACTTCAACTGTTCTAAACAGGGGCTAACCGTCTCAACGATAGCACCTTACGCTTTTATTGTAACCGTTTCTTTTCTATTTGTCAATAAGCTACCCCCGCTTTATCCGAGACGGATTGAGACGGGGGGATTTTATATGAAAAATTTTAACTTATTACGACAATTGTTGTTGTAGATATTCATCTCTCCCGTCTGCCTTAATTTCAAGGATTGGCCCTTGATTCCCGACAGACAAAATAAAGTCTACACCATTGATAGTTGTACCTACATTTGTGCCAATATTGTCATTGACCCACTTCATAGCGGAATTACCATCACTCCCGTCATAAGGAAATGAGGCACAAAATCCTAAAAACCCGTTATCATCTCCAAACACGTAATATTTAGCAGAACTAAGTGCATAATTTTTGTCCGTATTTATTGTGTAACTATACTGTTCATTGGTAGCGGAAAATGTATACCCGTCAGAACTATTAGATCTGTCGGCTTCAGGCAAACCCTTATTTTTTAAGCTTACGGTAATATCGTATGCGTTAGAACCTGGAACAACCGGAATGGTTGTTTCGGTTTCTGAAGAGCTTTGGTTTTCGTCTTCATGGTCATCTTTATCTATTTCTTGTGGATCAGTTTGAGAACTGGAATAGGTTGATGATGTATTGACTTTTTCGTTTGACTTATCTCCTCCCGCAGCATATCCGATAATAATTAAAATGACCACAATTATCGCCCAAAACCACCAGTTTTTATAGATTGGTTTTTTCATAAATTAAGCCCTCCTAAATATTGATATGTTTAACGTTTATGACACTTTTTTCAAAATATCCAATGATTGCCGTTGCAAGC
>DBFJSK010000478.1:0-7772 GCA_048403675.1 Tannerellaceae bacterium
CGATCGAGGAGTATTTCGATTTTCCCGAACCCGATGAATTGGTAAGGAAAGCTCAGATTCCGGAGCGGATGTATACGAGTATGGTGGCTCAACTGAAGCAGTTGGGCAAATCGGATTTATTGGAGAAAGCCATGTCGCTGATTCCTGAGGTGCGGATGGATGCCGGCTTGCCGCCCTTGGTGACGCCTACCAGTCAGATTATCGCGGAGCAAGCGGTATGGTGTGCGCTCGACGAGCAAAAGGGGCAACCTCTTTATAGCCATCTGTCGAATCAGTTTATTGCGTTGATTAAAGGGGAATACGGACGTACGCCGGTTCCGATCGATCCGGCTTTCCGGTTGGAAATAGCCGGGGTGAAAAAGGAAACGCCTTACGACGGTTCGGCCTATGTGATGCAGGAGAATCCGCTGGTGGAACCCTGGGGAGCGCCCTTGGCCGAAAATGAAAAAGAAGTACTTTTATTGGAGCTTTTTCCGGCAGCGGCACGCACGTTTCTTTCTAAAAAGAAAGATCAGCCGCGTCAGGAGCCGCTTTCGGGAGGATAGCCTTTTTGTTTCTGTACGACTGGAATAAGTTCCTTTCCTCTTTCCCCTTTTCCCGGTTTCCGCCGGATGGAAAACTTACCGGTCGAGGATGAGTTGCCAGTCACCCACATCCAGCCACCGGTTGAATTTGTAACCCACTTGGCGAAAACAGGAAACTTGCCGGAATCCGGCTCGCTCGTGTAAACGGACACTCGGTTCATTGGGCAAGGTTATGCAGGAGAGTACGACGCGTATATCGGTGGTTTGCCTTATCTCGGCCAGCAGGGTATCCAGCAATTGGCGTCCTATTCCTTTTCCACGCCAACTGGGATGCAAATAGACCGTACATTCCGCCGTATGCCGGTAAGCTTCCCGGCTTTTCCAGGGATGGATGTAGCAATAGCCTCGTACCTCTCCTTCTTCTTCTTCCACCAGATAAGGGTAAGCGGAAGTAATGGCGGTCATTTGGTTTTCCATTTCCTTTTCTCCGACCGGTTTCGTATCGAAGGTGACGACGCTCTCACGGATATAATAATTGTAAATCGACGTGATGGCCGGTATGTCTTTTTTTTCAACTTTGCGTATCATTTTTTTATCTTTTGGGTTTTTCGGCAATGATCGTCCGCCAGGACTGCCGGGATTTTCTTTATTTTTCGTCTAATTTATGTATCGCTTCCCCGATAATCTTCCTTGTAAAGCCGGTAGGCCGGATGAGTTAATCCTGTCGGGGGATAAAAGACTTTGCCGGTTGCATGAAACCCCAGCTTTTTGAGCAAACGTTCCGAATCCCGGTTCTCCCTTTCTTTTTGCCACCGTTCCCGAATCTGTCCGGGCGTATACCCGTCTTTCGAAATATAACGGATTACCTCCCGGTCGCCCCAAAGGGCTGTGGCCAGCGCCTGGTCGCCGGCTTCCCGATAGCCAAATATCAGGCGGGCGGTTTCCATGAAATAAGATCTCCTCTTCATGTGTTATTTTTGTTTCTCGAAAGATCAATAATTTGTGGGGCCGGAATCAGGGTCTTATTAGTCTGTTCCCCCCCCCGGATGCCGGCAACGCGAATCGAATCCGATTCCCAGTCGTTGTACAACAGCTTCTTGCTAAGTTTCGGGTTCTGATTCAGTGGTATTTTTCATATCACGGCTTTTCCGGACTTTGATTTCAGAAATTTAGCCAGTGGATAAATTCCCAGGTACTTTTATTTCCGCATACAGCGCTGATTACAATGCTTGATACCCATACCGACAGCGCCGTGCCGTTGGCATATTTTAATTTTTTCAGGAAAATGCCGAACTGGCTCTGGCAAAAGAAATCCCGTAAACTAAGGCTCATTTCGATACTGGCGGCATAGGCGATGAAAAAGGTGATAAGCCCCAGCAGGCCGAAGAATCCCTGGGTAGACGAATATTTCCATAGCCATCCGTCCGCAACTATAAGGAGCGCTGCATTACAGAGGAATAAAAATGCAATCAGGATTTTAATGGTGTTTCTATTTTGCATATAGTTTACTTGTTTTTTATCGTTTCTCATCAGCCCTGTATCGTGTGATTTTTACGATTTTACAAAGCTACATAAAAATGCCGGATTTCCAATCCCCGGGTTTCGTGTTTAGGGACGGAAGAGATCTTTCTGTCGTTACGCGGCTATAATTCTTTCTTTTATTCCCGTAGGCCGGGAGATGCCTGCACCGCGCCTGTGAATGTCCGGAGCGTAAATAAATGAAGGATATGCTTTCTTTCCCCTTGGCGTGTGAAAGAATTATTCCTACCTTTGCGGCACTTGAAATAAATAATCACAATTGCATGCACGAGAAAATTATTATTCTTGATTTTGGCTCGCAAACCACCCAATTGATCGGCCGCAGAGTCCGGGAATTGAATATGTATTGCGAGATCGTTCCTTACAATAAGTTCCCCGAAGATGCTACCGGCGTGAAAGGTGTTATTCTTTCCGGAAGTCCCTATTCGGTGTATGATGCGAATGCATTCAAAGCCGATCTGGGTGAAATCCGCGGCAAGTATCCGGTATTGGGTATTTGTTACGGAGCTCAGTTCCTGGCTTATACTTCCGGCGGAAAAGTGGAATCGGCCAATTCTCGCGAATATGGACGTGCCAACCTGACGACAGTCGACGCGCATGATCCGCTGCTCAAAGGCATCGAAGCCGGTTCGCAGATCTGGATGTCGCACGGCGATACGATTACGGCGTTGCCCGAGCATTTCCGGATTATCGCCAGCACCGGCGATGTGGAAGCGGCCGCTTACCGCGTGGAAGGCGAATCGACTTGGGGCGTTCAGTTTCACCCGGAAGTATTTCATACTACCGACGGTACGAAATTGCTCGACAATTTCCTGAATATCTGTGGGTGTGCAAAGGATTGGACGCCGGCTTCGTTTATTGAGTCGACGGTAGCCGAACTGAAGGAAAAACTGGGTGACGACAAGGTGATCCTCGCGCTTTCCGGCGGCGTGGATTCGTCGGTGACGGCCGTGTTGCTGAATAAGGCGATCGGCAAGAACCTGACTTGTATTTTTGTGGATCACGGATTACTCCGGAAAAATGAGTTCGAAAACGTATTGAAGGACTACGAACATCTCGGCTTGAATGTGATCGGGGTGAATGCCAAGGATAAGTTTTACCGGGAACTGGCCCGCGTGACGGAGCCGGAAAAGAAACGGAAGATTATCGGCAAAGGTTTTATCGACGTGTTCGACGAGGAAGCCCGCAAACTGAAAGATATTAAATGGCTGGGGCAGGGTACGATTTATCCGGACGTGATCGAATCGCTTTCCATCACCGGCACCGTGATAAAAAGCCACCATAATGTGGGTGGTCTGCCTGAAAAGATGCACCTCAAACTCATCGAGCCTTTGCGCTTGCTTTTCAAAGACGAAGTGCGCCGGGTAGGAATCGAGCTGGGTATGCAGCCGCATCTGATTAAACGTCATCCTTTCCCCGGCCCCGGTTTGGGTATCCGGATTCTGGGCGATATAACGGCCGAGAAGGTGCGTATTTTACAGGATGCCGACGATATTTATATGAGCCTGATGCGTGAATGGGGCTTGTACGACAAGATCTGGCAAGCCGGTGCGATCTTGTTGCCGATTCGGTCGGTCGGCGTGATGGGTGATGAGCGGACGTACGAGAATACGGTGGCTTTGCGCGCCGTTACTTCGACGGATGCCATGACGGCCGATTGGGCGCAGTTGCCGTACGAATTTCTGGCGAAGGTGTCCAACGAAATCATCAACAAGGTGAAAGGAGTGAACCGCGTCGTGTACGACATCAGTTCCAAACCGCCTGCAACGATCGAGTGGGAATAAAAAAACGATGATATGAAAAACCCTCGCCTTTCTTCTGAAAAGAAGGCGGGGGTTTTTCCTTTAACTGGTTTTTGCAAGGTTCTCTTTTCGGTTAGGGAGTTTATTTACCGCTTTTTGTATCGTTGGCTTTTTCGTATTCACCGGCCAGCGAAGCGCCGCCGCCGCAGAAATAAGCCAGGTCGGTGAGCGTGTCTTCCCGGGAAGTGGTAACGGCCAATTGATGATTTTTCATGAAACGAACCACCATGACCGACTTGAAATCGGGGTTTACTTTGTCGAGCGGAATCTCGATCTGATCGTTTATCACTTTTCCTTTGCCCGTAAAAGTACATCCTTTCTGGGCTCCCATAAAGCTGATCGTTACTTCGGCTTCTTTATCCGAAAGTTTCTTTACAACCATTTTCTGACGGTAGCCTTTCGTTTTCTCGTCATTGCCTCCCAGCCAGTACTCTCCTTCGAACGCTTTGGCATCCGTTTCAGGTTGCTTGGTGAGTAAATAGTTTTTCCGCAATGCCGAGTCGACCTCTTTACCCTGACGGTTGACCATCGCGATCACGGAATCGGATTTGACCAGGTAAAACACGCTATCCGACGACGACAATCCTATCCGGATCAACCCTTTGTCGAATTTCCAGGTGCCGGTTTCAGTTCCCGGAAAATTACCGCGGTCCTCATATAAGGAAGTAATGGCCACCTGGCCGTTTTTGTCGAAAGTGACATGGGTGAGGATGCCCGGGCAATCTGCACAAGGCAATACGCCGGTAAACAGGCCGGATACCATTTTTACTTCCTCTTGTTTGTTTTCCTGTTTTTTCTCGTTACACGACGAAAAAAACCACAGGCCCAAACTTGCTGTTAAAAAGAATACGATTTTCTTCATAAATTAAATTGTAAAAAATGATTATTCTTTATAACAGTTCAGCCAACGTTTGGTTCGGGCGCGCCGGAGATTTAAACTTCCAACCGGCGGATTACCCGGCATGGATTACCTACTGCTAGACTGTCGGAGGGTATATCTTTGGTGACCACGCTGCCGGCGCCGATGACGACATTGTCGCCGATCGTGACGCCCGGCAGGATGATGACGCCAGCGCCTATCCAAACATTATGGCCGATGGCGACCGGATAAGCGTATTCCAGACCTTGGTTCCGCAGGGCGACATCCAAGGGGTGTCCGGCTGTGTATATGCCTACGTTGGGAGCGATAAAGGCGTTGTTGCCGATGGTTACTTTCGCCCCGTCGAGGATGACCAGGTTGACGTTGGCATAAAAGTTTTCTCCTACTTCGATGTTGTATCCGTAATCGCAGGCGAAAGGCGCCTCGATAAGCAATTGCCGGCCCGTACGGCCCAGTAAACTTCGCAGCAGCCGGGTTCTTTCCGCCTCTTCGCAGGGGCGTAGCCGGTTGTAATCGTACAGGATTTCTTTGGCCTTCAAACGATCGGCCAGTAATTCTTTATCGGCATTGGCATCGTATAGCAGTCCTTGCCGGGATTTTTCTTTTTCCGTCATAAAATAGGGATGAAATATAATTTGTATTCCTATGAGAGAAAATCTCAGGTCAGGGATTAATCACGTGAATCGTATGGCAAGCCACGAGCGCCGCCGTTTCCGTTCTGAGCCGGCTTTCTCCCAGCGAGATGGGTTCGAAACCGTTGGCCAGGGCCAGGGCGATTTCTTCCGGACTGAAATCTCCCTCCGGCCCGATCAGGATCAAGGCGTTTTCACCGGCATGATAGGTCTGTTTTAAGGGCGTTTTTTCTTCCTTTTCACAATGAGCGATGAATTTCCGGCCTTCGAAGGGTCGGCTGACGAAAGCTTTGAAGTCGGTCATGCCCGTCAGACGTGGCAGGGTGGCTTTCAGCGATTGCTTCATGGCGCTGACCAGGATCTTTTCCAAACGGGCCAGTTTGATCTCCCGCCGTTCGGAAAAACGGCAGTTCAAACAGGTGATTTCGTCGATGCCGATCTCGGTGGCCTTTTCCGCAAACCATTCCATCCGGTCCATGTTTTTGGTGGGGGCTACGGCGATGTGTAGCTTAAAGGGCCAGCATGGCGGTTGTGCCCAGCTTTCCAGAATGTCTACTTCGCAATGTTTTGGGTGCGCGCGACGGATGACGGCGCGGTAGAAGTAACCTTTGCCGTCCGTCAACCGGATTTCGTCGCCTTCCGAAAGGCGCAGTACGCGGATGCAGTGACCGGCCTCTTCTTCGGGCAGTTCGGCCGTCAAGGTAATATCAGGGGTATAAAATAGTTGCATATGTTTATCCTAAAATCATGCCGATAATGGTGGCCGAAAGTACCGAAACGAGCGCGCCGCCGGCCATGGCCAGCAAACCGATGCGGGAGATCAGTCCTCTTTTTTCGGGCGCCAGTACGCCCAACCCGCCCAGCAGAATGCCGATGGAGGAAATATTGGCGAACCCGCAAAGAATATAGGTGGACATCAGCACCGATTTTTCGGATACGAATAAACCGGCATCTTTCCATTGTTGCAATTGGAAATAGGCCACGAATTCGTTGAGGATGGTTTTCTGTCCGAGCAGCGAACCCACCAACATGATGTCGGGGCCCGGTACGCCGATCAGCCACATGAACGGGGCGGTGATTAATCCGAGGATGAACTGGAAAGTCAGGCCGGCCGATTTGCCGTCGGTGAATTTCACGATCCATTCGTTCAGGCCCGTATAGCGTCCGATCACGCCTTCGGTGATGTAGTTGGCCAGAGCGACCAGGGAAATGAATACCAGCAGCATGGCGGCGATATTGGTCATTAGCTTGACGCCGGTCATGGTGCCGGAAGAAATGGCATCCAGTATATTGGCGTTTTTGCCTTCTTTTTCGAACGAGGCGATATGGTCAGTTGCCTTTTCGGTTTGGGGACAGAGCATTTTAGCCAGCACGATGGAGCCGGGTACGGCCATTACCGAGGCGGAAAGCAGGTGTTTGGCGAATAATACTTTGGCTGCCGGATCGGCTCCTCCCAGCATGCCGATGTAGGTGCCCATCACCGACCCGGCTATCGTACCCATGCCGGATACCATGACCAGGAATATTTCCGACCGGTTCATGGTGGGCAGGTAGTTTTTTATCAGCACGGGCGATTCGGTCATGCCCATGAAAATGTTACCGGAGGCCACCAGTCCTTCCGAACCCGAGATGTTCATGAACTTCCGAAGCAGCCAGGAGAAGGCGCCGACTACCCGCTGGATGATTCCCCAGTGGTAAAACATTGAAACCAGGGCCGAGAAAAAGATGACGATCGGCAGGGAATGGATCAGGAAACTGAAGCCGTTGCTTTTGGAAGCATACGGGCCGAGCAGGAAGCTGAGGCCGGCGTCGGTAAAATCCATGAGTTTGACGAATATTTTTCCCAGTCCTTCCAGTAAGCCTCCGATAAAGGGAACGTAGAGCACGGCAAGGGCGAAGATAATCTGCATCAGCAGGCCGCCTCCTACCAGTCGCCAGTCGATGCGTTTGCGGTCGTAACTTAGGGCGTAAGCGATAGCCAATATCGTGATAATACCCAGGATTCCCCGTGCGAGGGAGACCAATCCGAATCCTCCTTGTTGTTCAATCATTTTGTGTTTTCCTCTCCTTCCCGACGGCGTAGTTCGTCTTTATACATTTTGGCATATTCGTAATTTTCTTCCGCGATGGCTTCCTCCAGCCGGTCGTTCAGTTCATCGGCATCCAGCAGGCTGAGCCATTTTAACAGTTTCGTTTCGTCTTTGATGTCTTCCGGTTCCATATTAAGCAGGAAATCGTCGTCGTCGGTTTCTTCTTCGGGTGCGGATACTTCTTCCAGGACGATCCCGCATTCACGGACGATTTGTTCGGTTGTGTAGATATTGCATTTTACCCTCAGGGCAATGGCAATGGCGTCCGAGGTGCGCGAATCTAATTTGACTTGACGCTCGCCGTC
>DBFJSK010000479.1:0-8154 GCA_048403675.1 Tannerellaceae bacterium
CGACCCAATATATTGGTAAGCTGCAGGTCTTTACTACCCTCTTCCCATGATAAGCGATAAATTTTGAATTCATTGAGATTTACATTATCCTTGACAAGCTCTTTGACTTTAGCGATACCTTCAACTGAGGACATAGCGATGTCGTTTCCTCCGAACGAACAGGATGAATATATGACCGTTACAACGGAAATCATCAATAAGTTTTTCAAAGATTTGGTAATCATAATATTTGTAGTTTTAAGTGATTAAATTCTATCCAAGCAGACTGCGGAATTCTTCATATTTAGCATACGAATCGAAGTATTTGATCTCGAAAACGATGTATTTGTCGGGCAGGTCAACATTACATTGATTCTCCTCCTCGTCATCCTCTATCTTCCGAATATCCGAAACGAGAAATGAATCGTATTCAACCTTTCTTTTTTTTACCACAGGGTAAGTAACCCTACCACCGTCAATTTTGATCATACCACCTTGCATGATCAGCGTACGCGCTGTCCACATTTCGTAAAATGTGAACAAAAGGAGTAGGATTCCACCAATAATAAAAATCGTAGATAACACTGCTGGAGACAAAATATATGCACGGCGGATGCGGAGTCCGAAGGGATAGATTAAAGGTACAACGACCATTCCCACACCAAAAGCCAAACCCGACAATCGGTTTGTCAGAATGCTTTTAGGCGTATAATTGAATGATTTCTGAACATTCTCGAATTTTACTTTTTCCATTTTTTTATATTTTAATGTTTGTAAGTCGTATTTTCAAGCTCTTTTATCTAATAAAGTTTTATCTATAAATATCAGTTATATTTATAATATAGACCTTGTAGGTACACTCTCTATTTTTTAATACCCAAAGTCCTATGTATCATCAAAATAATCCAATGGATTAGGTATTTTCGCTTTGTACACATTGGAAGCGTAGAAATGAATGGATGTTGTTTTTACATTATTATATCGCATAAGTTCTTGAATGGATTTCAGGTCGGTTCCTTGTTCAAACAGGCAGGTGGTGAAAGACTGGTTGAGCATATGCAGGTATGCTCGGTGTTTGATTCCTGCTATCATAATATTTTGCGGTGTCAAGTTTAACAATTTGATGTGGTGTAACTTGGCAGAATATATCAGCGAAATTATACACCGATGTTTTATGCAGGTTAGTTGCGGGTAGAACTTGATTGCGTTGATACGCATATTCTGTTGGGTAACAGAAATATGTTTTTCCTTTACCATGTAGAGCATATAGGTATTTATATCCTCGATTGTTAGCTGGTCGAGGTCACGCCTTTTATGATATTCCATAAAATCGCTGAAATAGATTTTATAGGCTTTTATGGTAGAAGAACTGTACCTTTTTTGTTCTAACAATTCCAAATAGCCTTTTGGCAGTATATATTCACGTTTAGGTTTGGGATACCGTACATATACCCGACTGTAATCAATATAGGCATGGGGAGAATAGCGGTCATAAAATGCTGGAAGCCGGAAAGTGGATGCTGGCATATAGGCACAACTGTTTGCATCCACCTTTATTTCGGTATCTTGGGCTAACAATAAAGCACTAGCCTGACTGTTAGAATATTCTATCCGTATGCAGTCCTGCCCATCTCTTTTATCCTTGTACAAGACGATATTTTCACGTTGCTTCTGTACATTATCCATATTGCTAAAAATAGATTCATGTTACAAAGATAAGTAAAACAACAAAAAGTGAACGATCATTCGCTTTTTTATTTTGCCGAAAACGTTAAAAAATAAAAAATCAGGCTTTTAGTAGGGAATAAATATAGCGAAAATTACTCGCCAGCTCTTCCACATCAAGCCCGTTCAAGTAAGATTGCTCGTATGATAAGCCGAAATACATTTGCCTGAACATGGTAGCAGCCCTTTTAACATCCGTTTCAGGTCGTATTTCTCCGTTATCCTTTGCTTTCTGTATAATATTCATCCATAAGTTATAATCCTGTGCAAAGAAATGCACAGTCTTTTCCTGTATATTGGGGTAGTACATTCCAACTTGTGCAAAGAAGTGATAATAATAAAAGTTAGGGCTACACCCATAAGGATTGTTACCATCATCCACAAGTTCACACAACCGTTTCATAGTAACAATTATCCCCTGTATGTACTGTTCGATAAACTCCGCCAGTGTACATTCAGTATTGCCAAACTTGTTTTTCGGGTGATGTGTTTGAAATATGAATTTATCCACCACAGCCACAAACAAGTCTTGTTTGTGGGGGAAGTAATGAACAATGCCCGTCCTTGCCAGCCCGCAAGCTTTGGCAATTTCCGTGAAGCTCGCTTTCTCATAGTTCATCTTTACAAAAACTTTAAATGCGTTTTCCAGCACTACATCCCGGTTAGTTATCATATCGCATACTAATTTAATATTTTCCAATCCTGAAAATACTATTTTAGCAAACAGAAGTTACGACAGAGACGTACAGACCTTTTCTATCAATCAGATTGTTGTGTTGGAAGGTTATGCGGGCGGCAGTTATGTAGTTTATGACATCGCCCACAATTAACGTGGATTTACTTATCATCTTGTACATACAAGAACCTACGATTTCAGCACATCCGACCTAATCCGTTCGTTATCCGATAAATTCGGAATAGGTATCTATTACGACAGCGAGAACCCGACTTTTTTAGATCCGTTGGAAACGGCTGCTTTACTTTCCAAAGCGAAAGAGAAAAAAGCCGAAGAAGAACAGAAAGCGAAGGAAGAACGGGAGGAACACGAACGTATCTCGAAAATCGGTGCTGAACGTTTACGCCCCCTTGTCACGACAGATGCAAAGGCCGCCATTATCGGCAGTTTACGGGTAAGCGAATGTGACAGTTATACGGATTACTATGACTATCGGGTAGAACGAGCCGTGATTTTAGGCTTTTCCAAACATACACGCAACCTCTTTTCAGAGATGCGCAAGCATGCCGCCAATTTTGAGGAAACAGCCTATTTAGCGGAATATAACGCAGATTACGAGCACCGTGAAAATTACAGTATGGGGGACGGTATGTATTTGGGCAGAAACAAGTACAGCGGTTGGACGATTGAAAAAGAGCCGATTTACGACCTTGAAAAGTTCATAGAACGGTATGCACATACCGCAGGGGATGAAACAAACCTCTGCATGAAAGCACCGCAGACGGCAAACAATGCGGCAGAACAGCCCACAGTAACCGCAGACCTTTCAATGTTCAATCTTGAAATTGTGGAATACAGCGAAAAGGCGATAGCCGTATTCGGTGACACCAAGCCGATAAAGGACATTTTGAAAGACTTGAACGGTCTGTTCCGTGCAAACCTCACTTATAAGGGTGAAAGGCGTGCGGGGTGGATATATTCCAAAAAGCAGAAGCAGAAAGTAAGGGAAGCACTCGCCACGTGCATCCACGCATGACCACACTAAAGGCAGGGGGGAGCAATCCGCCCCGCCTATCAAACAGCAATTCAACTAATTATCAACATTTAAAAACTTATCATTATGAAGACGAACAAAAAAGTACAGAAGAACAACGTACAGAAATCATAGAAAGAGACAGCAGCAAAAGTAACCGCTTTGGCTATCCCCCAGACAGGAAAACGGCAGTGGTTTTCTTTGCCGCTGCTAAACGGCAATTTCGGACGCACGAGAGAAATTGAGTGTCTGCCGGAAAGAAGCCTACACTAGGGTGACAGGGAGTTGGTTGGCTGGATAAGAGAGGGGAACAAATAAACGTCGTTCCGCTTCCCGCGCGATGCTCCCGTCTGAATCGGCCTCCGGATGTTGTATTTTATCCGGCAGGAAGGGATTTTCATGGAGTGGGAAAGAATTATCAGTTAGCAGATGGCTGGTTGATAAACAAGAATGAACCGGCTGGCTCCCTGCTTGGGACGGTCGCAGCCGGTTGGAAAGGATAAGCAGGGAAAAGAAGGTATATTTTCCCCGGCATTTCAGCCGGGGAAACTGGTTCGGGAAATTTTTCTTTTTTATAAGCGGATAGCCGGTTTACGAGCCTGGCAAGGTAGGCTTTTCGGAATGGGCCGGCTGCATTTGGGCGGCTTTCCGGCCTCCCCTTCCGATTTATACTTCCAGCGCCCCGATCAGGTCGGCAGCTTTTTTGAAACCGTGCCGGTTGCAATAGGCGTCGATGCTTTCGATCACTTTTATCGAGGCTGTCGGATCTACAAAATTATAGGTTCCGATCTGGATGGCGGTGGCGCCGGCCAACATGAATTCTATGGCGTCTTTCCAAGAAGAAATACCGCCCAGACCGATGATGGGTATCTTCACGGCCTGATGGGTTTGCCATACCATACGCAAGGCCACGGGCTTTACACAAGGCCCGGACAAGCCGCCGGTTATTGTAGATAATACCGGTTTGCGCTTCTCGGCGTCGATGGCCATTCCGAGCATCGTGTTTATCAAAGAAACGGCATCGGCACCCTCGGCTTCGACTGCCCGTGCGATCTCGGTAATGTCGGTTACATTGGGAGAAAGTTTTACAATAAGTGTCTTGGGATAAACCTTTCTCACGGCCCGCACGACTTCGGCCGCGCCGGCGCAGGTGACGCCGAATGCCATGCCGCCCTGTTTGACATTGGGGCAAGAAATGTTCAATTCAATAGCCGGGATTTTATCGAGCGCAGCCATCTTTTCAGCGCAGGCTACATAGGTGTCTACCGACGAACCGCTTACATTGACAATCATATGAGTGTCGATGTCTTTGATCTGCGGATAAATCTGTTTGGCAAAATAATCGGCTCCTTTATTCTGGAGGCCTACCGCGTTGAGCATGCCCGACGGGGTTTCCGCCATACGCGGGTAAGGGTTACCTTCGCGCAATTGCAGGGTGGTTCCTTTTACGAAGATACCGCCCAAGCGAGCGATATCGATCAGATCGGCATACTCGATGCCGTATCCGAATGTACCCGAAGCTGTCATTACCGGGTTTTTAAGTGCCAGCTTTCCTATATTTACGTTTAATTCAGCCATGTCAGTTTGTCGATATTAAATGCCGGGCCTTCCGTACAGACGCATACATGGTGCCCTTCGTTTGTTTTTTCTACACAACACAAGCAAGCGCCTATACCGCAAGCCATCGTGTTTTCCAAAGATACCTCGCAGGTAATCGACTGGGATACCGCATATTTTGCTACGGCTACCATCATCGGTTTTGGGCCACAGGTATAGATCCGGTCGAAGCGGGTAGTGCCGAGGATAGAGTGGTTCGTTACGTATCCCTTTTCACCCAGCGAGCCGTCTTCCGTAGTGATATATACTTCCCCGAACTCACGGAATTGGTCGAGTTGCAACACGTCTTCTTTCGAGCGGGCGCCGAGCAGGAAGGCGGGTTCGAATCCGGCAGCTTTCAATACGGCTCCGAGATAAAGCATAGGAGCTGTACCGACACCACCGCCAATCAGCAGGAGTTTTTCTTTTTTTCCGGTTTCAGGCAGGGTAAAGCCGTTTCCGAGGGGGAGTAAAAGATTCACTATATCGCCCGGGCGGTATTCGGCCATTCTCCGGGTGCCGTCACCTACAAGTTGGATCAGCAACCATAATTCGTTATTGGCTTTGTCCACATAGTTTACGGAAATAGGACGGCGCAGAAAGGTAGTCGGCGAGTGGTCGACACGGACTTCCACAAATTGGCCGGGCCGCATATCCGGCAGTGTTTTTTCCGCAGTGAGTTTTAACAGGCAGTAATTTTGATGAAGGCGTAGATTTTCGGTTACCTTCATGTCTAAGATGTACTTCTTCATATATATGATTACTCAATTGATAGACAAAGATACGGCATTCGCCCGAGCTGCCCAAAAAGGGCCTAGTCTTTCTTATTCTTTTCGGGAATAAATGTGTCAAACGTATTGTCCGAATAGAATATCATTATTTTACTGACATTCTTGGAAGGTTTATCTTCGCATATAAATTTCTCTATTACAGGCTGTTTTAGAGTGTTTACAGGTGTTTCAACCTTCATTTCCTGCCGATTTTCGCGCTGCGGTTGTACTTCGGGCTGAACCAGGGGCGTATTTGTAAACAAATCGGGAGTAGTTGACGCCTGTTCCTTCACCATTTCTCCTTTGCCGAATAACAACCAGTCGGTATCTACATAAGTAAACCGCCCGAGTATCTTAATCAGCACATCCAGGCTGGGATTGTTCCTTTCTGCAATAATATGCGACATAGCCGAACGTTGTATCCCGATCGTTTCGGCAAATTTGGAATAGGTCAGACCCTCACGTTCCATTATTTTCAATATACGTTCTTTCATCGTCATTTTTATACCTGTTTTAACCTCAAATTACTGCCAAACTGGCGGTTTACGTTCTTGAATGCTCTTTTATGTAATCCGATACAAATATATATCATAATTTCCATTTGTGCAATTTATTTTTATAATTATAAACCGATACTCTTGTATACACAGCTGCGCTATTGTATACATTTATGCTGTAAACATTTGTCGCATGCGCAAATTCGGCATCTAGGAAAACTTTAACTAAATCGGGTATTCATCTTAGGCATAAGGCATTAATAGGGCATTTATTTGCTACAAACAAGCCGTTTGTTCACTTCTATATACACTTTATGGGATATATTTAATGTAAACAATCAATATTTTTATGTAAAAAGCTGGTTGAGTAGTATTTAGCTATACTATAGCTGAGGCGTCCCGAAGGGATCGAAAAGGGTGGTTTATGTTTATAAAACTTACTGTTCACATAAGTAACAATAGCAGGGTGTTTACTTTTGTATGCAAAATCAACCGATTTTAGCGTATACATTACTATCCATTGATGATGGTTTACAAACGTAACGAGTATACTTTCCTATACAGATTGAGAAGGGGGAAAAACGGCTCTGTCAAGATGTCCGATCGGGTAAGAAGTAGCCGCATGTAAATGATAATTTTTGTATATTCCTACACTAAAGCTAAAATCCGGGCAAAATTCGTGTACGGGAGGCGGAAAAAAAAGAAATATTTAATTCTCGAAGAGTTAATTACGATTTAATTGATTAAAAATCAAAAAGAAAAGGCATTTTTCGAGGTTTGAATTTTGATTCATTCCAGCGAAAAATGCCTCTTGGAAGAGGATTCTCCTTAAAAAAGTTGAATTAGTGAAGGATTTTATAAAGAAGTTCTTTGAGCAGTTCGGCATCGGATGCGGATGGGTTATCTACCCCTTTCGACCGGGCATCGGTCTGACGGATATCGCCGATAAGATAGAAAACTTTCATCGCGGAATAATTGCGCATGCCGATTAAGTAATCTTTCACCTGATACGTCCCTCTTAGGCCGAGCGCGGTCACCAGACCGGCTTCGGAGCGGTCTTTGGTATAATAACAAATGAGGAGGTTGGAAAAGTAATTAAATAATACAGGAAGGGTCACTTGAATCGGATTGTTTTTGGGATTCTTTTCGAAGTAGCGGGCAATCCGGTTCGCTTTGAGGGTATCTCGCGTGGCAAGCGCTTTTATCAGCTCAAAGTTATTGTACTCTTTGCTGATTCCAATATTTTGTTCCACTAATTCCGGCGTGATGCGTTTTGGGACGTTTTCAGGCAAGATCAGCGCCAACTTGTCTAATTCCTTACTAAGGCGATTTAAATCGTTTCCCAGGAAGTCTGAGAGCATCTGAGCGGCCTTCGGATCGATTCCTATCGAACGCTGTTGCAGAAATGAGGTGATGAACCCGGCCATTTTGTAGTCGGGGATTTTTTTCGATTCGAATAAGATGCCGTTTTTCTCGACAGCGGCAGCCAACGTCTTGCGGCGATCGAGGGTTTTGTATTTGTAATTGATGACCAGTACGGTGGATCTCAGCGGGTTCTTCGCATACCCCGACAGCAATTCGATGTCGCGTACCATCTGGGCTTCTTTGACGATGACCAATTGGTATTCCGACATCATGGGGAAACGGCGCACGGCGTTCAGAATAGTTGCCGCGTCGGTATCGGCGCCGTACAGGATCATTTGGTTGAAATCGCGCTCCGAATCTTCCAGCACGTTGGCCAGGAGCAGGCTGGTGATCTGATCCATGAAAAAGGGTTCTTCTCCCATCAGTACATAGATCGGGGAAAATTGGCGGGCTTTGATGCCACGGCAGATTTCTTCGAATGTATTTTCTTTTTTTGCCATAATATCGATAGTC